>VAXA01000276.1:0-2032 GCA_005883365.1 Actinomycetota bacterium | reverse complement strand
GTGAAGGAGGTGCGGAGCGCGGTCGAGAAGCGGCACCTGTCGCCGCTCGACGGAGCTCGCGTGATCTCCTCGATCACGGCGACGCTGTTCGGCTACGACGAGTTCATCCTGCGCGAGGTCTCGGCGGAGTCGCTGCTCGCGACCGCGTCGACGCGTCGCTAGCAGGTGACGCTCGTCCGATGATCGGAGGGAGGGGCTGCTGCTCCTCCCTCCTGCTCGACTCGGCTAGCTTGCGACGTTGAGTTGCCGGTGGATCACGCCACGGCGGGATCACGCCACGGCGCCGACCGCGGCCAGATAGGCATCCGCCTTTTCCGGGAACATGAACCACTCGAAGTAGTCGACGGGGTCGTCGAACCCGTTCACGAAGCGGTGCGCGATCTCCGGGCTCCCGTTGCCGGCCCCGAGCAGCTTGAGGACGTGCTCCGGCGGCGGCGAGAGGAGGGCGTTCGTCCAGGCCGTCGTGTACTGGCCGTAGCTCTGCCAGAAGTCTTCGAACGCTTGCTCCATGAAGGCGCGGTCGTACGGCGCCTCGCCGTGACGGCGGATCGCCTCGAGGTACGCGCTCGCCATCTTGGCCGCGTTGTTCGAGCCCTGGCCGGTGATCGGATCGTTGAGCATGACCGCGTCCGCGAGCCCGAACACGAGTCGGCCCGACGGGAGCTCGGCGACCGGTCGGCGGACGGTCGGCGGGAAGCGACCCGCGAGGATGCCGTTGTCGTCCGTGAGCTCGACGTCATGGCAGCGCTCCGCCTCCCACGGCATGAAGGTCTCGAGGATCCACTTCGACTTCGCGAGGTGCTCCGCCGCCGTCGTCACGCCGCCCCAGCAGTCCATCGGCCCGCCGGGGATGCCCTCGAAGACCATGATCTCGCAGTCGCCCGTCGTCGTCAGCGCGGGGAAGACGAAGTACTCGCCGACGGTCGGGATCAGGTTGAAGGCGACAGCGGAATACTCCGGGCGCGGCGTCATGCCGGTCACGTACGTGAGCGCGAGCGCGCGCATCGGCGCTTCGTACGGCGAGCGGTCAGGAACGCGCCCGAAGAGGCCGACGATCTCGCCCTTTCCCGCGGCGACCACGACAAGGTCATTCTCGGCCGTATAGCGCTCGAGTTCGTCGACGCCTGCGTCCTCGATCACGTTCCGGCCGCCGCGGCCCTCGACATCCTCCATCCAGCCGGGCATCTTCACGCGTTGATCGACCGACTGCGCATAACGGTCGAGCTTCGAAGCGAAGTCGATCGCCTTGCCGCTCCCGTCCGGGGCCGGCACTGCGAGGGAGATCCCCTCCACCGGCGGGCACTCGGCCTCCCAGTAGTTGATGCCGAGGTCGCGCTCCGTCTGCAGTGCCGCGTCGAACATGCACTGGCTCGACATGACGCGGCCGTCGTGGATCTCCTGCGGCGTCCGGTTGGAGACGACGGTGACGTCGTGCTCGTCCGCGATCAGGCCGAGCGCGAGCTGGAGGCCGGCCTGGCCGGCACCGACGATCAGGATGCTGCTCATTTGATCACCTCACTCCATCAGCTTGGGAATTGCGGGGACCGCCTGCTCGGGGCCCATCGCGGAGTAACCGCCGTCGGCCGCCCAGTCGGCGCCGGTGACGAACGAGGCCTCGTCGCTGCAGAGAAAGGCGACGACGCTCGCGACTTCCTCGGGATCGCCGACGCGCCCGAGCAGGTGGAACGGCGCCGCGACGCGGTTCGTCTTCTCGCGGTCGTCGCCGCTCAACTCCACCATCACTCGGGACCACGTCCAACCGGGGGAGACGGAGTTCACCCGGATGCCGTCGGGTGCGAGGTCCATCGCCATGTTGCGGGTGAGCTGGACGAGCGCCGCCTTCCCGACCGGGTAGAGCCAACGGCCGGTCTGCGCGACCTTCGCCGAGATCGACGTGAAGTTGACGATGACGCCGTGCCCGCCTGCCTTCAGGTGCGGATGCGCCGCCCGCGCGGTCATCACGGGTGCGACGACGTTGACGTTCAGCGACTCGAGCCAGTCCTCGCGCGGCGACGCGAACCCCTCGTCGAGG
>VAXA01000275.1 GCA_005883365.1 Actinomycetota bacterium | reverse complement strand
GGGTCATCTCGCCAGCGCACAGCCTGTTTGCGTATCAGCGCCACCTCATCGTCGGTGAGCTTCGAGGAAACGGTCTTCATCGCCCTGGGCAGGAACACCCTAATGACCCACGCAACCGGCACCTCAAGCTCGTCTGCGATCTCCCGTACCGTCGTCATCCGATGAAGACGCTACAGGCGCGAGCATCGTCGCCTGGGTCAGCGTCCTCTCGCCTGACGCGAGCCAGAGTGAGCGCGCGCTAGCTCTTCGCCGGATCCGGGCCCTGCATCGCCGAGCCCGGTAGCGGGAACGGCCGCGGGCGCGGGCGCTCGCGCTTGGGCTCCGGCTGGGGCTCCGGGAGCTCCGGCTCCGCCGGCGCCTCGTCCGGGAAGACCGTCCCCTCGTCCTCGCCGGCGAGCAGGCGCTCGAACTGATCCCTGTCGATCGTCTCCCGCTCGATGAGGATCGCCGAGATCTTGTGCAAGTCGTCCATGTGCTCGCGCAGCACGGCCAACGCGAGCTCGTGCGCCTCCTCGATCACGCGCCGGATCTCGTCGTCGATCTCGCGCGCGATCTCTTCGGAGTAGTCGGCCTCGGCGCCGTAGTCGCGGCCGAGGAACGGCTGGTCGAAGTTGCGGCCGAGCACGCGGGGACCGAGCTTCTCGCTCATCCCGAAGCGCATGATCATCTGCTTCGACATCGACGTGATCTTCTCGAGATCGTTCGCAGCGCCCGTCGTGACCTCGTGGAAGACGATCTCCTCCGCCGCGCGGCCGCCGAGCGTCATCGCCATCTGGTGCATGAGCGCGCTGCGAGTCGTGAGGTACCGGTCCTCGGTCGGCAGGGAGATCGTGAGGCCGAGCGCCTGGCCGCGCGAGACGATCGTGATCTTGTGGACGGGATCCGTGTGCTCGAGGTAGTGCCCTACGAGCGCGTGGCCCATCTCGTGGTAAGCGGTGATCTTGCGCTCGTGCTCCGAGAGGAGCCGCGCCTTCTTCTCCGGGCCGGCGACGACGCGCATGATCCCTTCCTCCAGCTCCTCCTGCTCGATGATCTTCTTGCCGCGGCGCGCTGCGAGCAGCGCAGCCTCGTTGACGAGGTTCGCCAGGTCGGCGCCCGTGAAGCCGGGAGTCCCCGAAGCGAGCGTGTCGAGGTCGATCTCGGGCGCGAGCGGCTTCCCCTTCGTGTGCACCTCGAGGATCTTGCGGCGGCCGACGCGATCCGGACGGTCGACGACGATCTGGCGATCGAAGCGGCCGGGGCGCAGCAGCGCCGGGTCGAGGATGTCCGGCCGGTTCGTCGCGGCGATGAGGATGATGTTGTCCTTCATCTCGAAGCCGTCCATCTCGACGAGCAGCTGGTTCAGCGTCTGCTCGCGCTCGTCGTGCCCGCCGCCGAGCCCCGCGCCGCGATGGCGGCCGACGGCGTCGATCTCGTCCATGAAGACGATGCACGGCGACGCCTGCTTCGCCTGCTCGAACAGGTCGCGCACGCGCGAGGCGCCGACGCCGACGAACATCTCGACGAAGTCGGAGCCCGAGATGCTGAAGAACGGGACGCCAGCTTCGCCCGCGACGGCGCGCGCGAGCAGCGTCTTACCGGTGCCCGGTGGGCCGTAGAGGAGAACGCCCTTCGGGATCCGCGCGCCGAGCGCCTGGAACTTCTTCGGGTTCTCGAGGAACTCCTTGATCTCCTGCAGCTCCTCGACCGCCTCGTCCACCCCGGCCACGTCCTTGAAGCCGATCTTCGGCGCGTCGGGCGTCATCCGCTTCGCGCGCGACTTCCCGAAGCTCATCACCTTCGAGCCGCCGCCCTGCACCTGGTTCATGAGGAAGATCCAGAAGCCGAACAGGAGCACGAACGGCAGCAGGCCCGTGAGGATCGACCACCACGGCGACGAGCCGATGCCCTTCGAATTGAAGTCGACGCCGTGCGCCACCATCGTCTTCTCGAGCTGCGCCTCCGCTTGGGGTGACGCGTAGTGGACGCTGTAGTGGGCGCCGCTGAGCGTGGTGAGCGACAGCGACTGCTTGTTGGGGTCGATCGTCACGCCCTGCGCGTTGACCTGGCCCGTACTGATGAGCGTGTAGACCTTGGAGGTCGTCGCCTGCGTCGTCTTCGTGCTGTGGCTGCCCAGCGTCTGCAGCGCGAGCCAGACGAGGGCCGCGATGATCACGAGCGGGAAGAGCGCGCTACGGAAGAAGCGATTCACAAAGGCTCCGCGATGAGGGTACCAGCGGCATGTCCGTCTAACGGGTTTTCGAGACCCGCGGCTACGTGCCTTCGAGCACGAGCGACTCGTCGAGGACGCCGACGTACGGGAGGTTCCGGTAGCGCTCGGCGAAGTCGAGGCCGTAGCCGATCACGAAGCGGTTGGGGATCTCGAAGCCCGTGTAGCGCACCGGCACGTCGATCTCGCGCCTCTCCGGCTTCGTCAGGAGCGCGCAGACCTCGAGGCTCGCGGGCTCCCGTGCCTCGAGGTTCCGCACGAGATACGAGAGGGTCAGGCCTGAGTCGATGATGTCCTCCACGACGAGCACGTGCCGTCCCTCGATGTTGATGTCGAGGTCCTTGAGGATGCGGACGACGCCCGATGAGTCGGTCGACGCGCCGTAGCTCGAGATCGCCATGAAGTCGATCTCGCACGGCACCGTCAGGTGGCGCATCAGGTCGGCGAGAAAGAACACGGCGCCCTTGAGGACGCCTACGAGAAGCAGGTCGCGACCCGCGTAATCGACCGAGATCTCGGCGCCGAGCTCCGCGATCCGGCGCTGCAACGGCTCCTCCTCGATGAGGACCTCCGTCACAGCCCGTTCCAGCTCAGTGGCGGACAGCTTGCACCTCCGGGTGCTCGACGATTCCGGGCACGGCCACTACCTCGTCGCCGCGCACGACGAGCGGCCACGCCTCCCGCTCCGAGCGCGGCACTTTCGCATCGACGAACACGTCCTGGATCTTCCGCCTCCTACCAGCCAGGTGGTCGCCGGGCCTCCATCCACGCACTCTAAGCCCTTGGAGCTCGGAGCGGATAGTCCACTCGCCCCAGCGGATCTCGCCGGCAAGCTCGACGGGACTCCGCTCGAGCCAGAGCCGCTCGTGCTCGCGCACCGCCTGGAGCCCGCCGCCGAGGTCGACGCGCTTCGAGCCGACGGGCGCTGCGAGCAGCTCTGCGAGCGCCGGCGGCAGCGTCTCGCGCCTGTCGAGCGCGCGCAGGAGGTTCTCGTCCGCGGCCGGGTGCAACCGGCGCAGGAGCGGCAGGATCTCGTCGCGGATCAGGCC
>VAXA01000274.1 GCA_005883365.1 Actinomycetota bacterium | reverse complement strand
GGACAGAGCGCGATCGCACGCACGCCGTCGGCGTCGAGCTCGGCGTTGAGCGAGCGGGTGAGCGCGATCACGGCGGCCTTCGTGGCGCCGTAGGTTGCGAGGCCGGGCGTGGGGAGCGTGCCGGCGATCGAGGCCAGGTTGACGATCCAGCCGCGCGACTCGCGCAGGAGTGGGATCGCCGCCTGCGTCACGAGGAAGAGCCCGCGCAAGTTGACGTCGAGCTGGAGGTCGAGGTGCTTCAGCGGCAAGTCCTCGACCCGGCCGCCGATGCCGATGCCGGCCGAGTTCACCAGCACGTCGAGGCGGCCGAACCGATCGCGGTGCTCGGTGACGATCCGCTCGCAGTTCTCCGCCTCGGCGACGTTCGCCGCGACGGCCGCGGCGCCGAGCTCCTCTGCCGCCGCCTCGACCCGCTCGGGCCGGCGCGAGACGAGGGTCAGCTCGAAGCCTTCGTCCCGCAGCATTCGCGCGATCGCGAGCCCGATGCCCGACGAGCCGCCGGTGACGAGTGCAGCCCGGGCCATTGGGCCTACAGTAAACGGCGTGGAGACCGAAGCGGCCGGACTGACGAGCCTCACCGTCGGCGGCGGGTGCGCGGCGAAGTACTCGGCCGCGCGGCTCGAGGATCTGCTCAAGGGCTTCGTCCCGGCGGAGGCGGAGGATCTGCTCGTCGGCCTCGATCCGGCGGACGACGCGGCCGTCTACCGGCTCGATGCCGAGCGGGCGCTCGTCTTCACGGTCGACTTCTTTCCCCCGCTCGTCGACGACCCCGCCCTCTTCGGCCGCATCGCGGCGACGAACGCGCTCAACGACGTCTTCGCGATGGGCGGCACGCCGCTGCTCGCGCTCTCGATCGCGGCCTTTCCCGAGGAGCTGCCGACCGAAGTCCTTGCTGCGGTCTTCGCCGGAGCGGACGAGCAGGTGCGCGCGGCCGGCGCGATCCTCGCCGGCGGTCACACGATCCGCGATGCCGAGCCAAAGTACGGCCTCGCCGTCGTCGGCACTGTCCATCCGGACGGCGTGTGGGTCAAGAGCGCGGCTCGGCCGGGGGACGCCGTCTTCCTCACGAAGCCGCTCGGGACGGGTCTCGTACTCGCCGCGAAGGGAGACCTCGCCGAGGCGGCGCGTTGGATGACGACGCTGAACGACGGCGCGGCGGAGGCGCTGCGGCCGTTCACGCCCCACGCGGTGACCGACGTGACCGGCTTCGGGCTCTTCGGACACGCGCGTGAGGTGGCGGAGCGGAGCGCTGTCCGGATCGTCCTCGAGGCTGCGTCGCTGCCTGCGCTCACGGGCGCGCTCGAGGCGGCGCGCGCGGGCGTGCGGACGGGAGGCGATCCCCGCAACCGTGAGTTCGCACCCGTCCAGGCCGACGGCGTCCCGGAGGAGTTGCTCGCGCTCGGCTACGACGCGCAGACGGCGGGCGGACTGCTCGTATCCCTCCCTGCTGACAAGGCGATTTCGCTGCAGAATGAGTTCCGCACGCGCGACCTGTTCATCGCGCAGGTCGGGTCAGCCGAGGAAGGTGAAGGCATTGTCGTCCGTTAGCGTCGCGCACCACCGACTCGCGCTCGAGGTCTCCCCGCGCGCGTTCCGGCGGGTGGCGCTCGCGGCCGTCGGCGTGCTCGTCCTCATCGTCGCCACCGGCGCCACCGTCCGCCTCACCGGCTCGGGGCTCGGCTGTCCGCACTGGCCGACGTGCACGACGCAGCACGCGCTGCCGCGCGGCTATCACTCCGACATCGAGTTCTCGAACCGCGTCGTCTCGGCGGTCACCGTCCTCACGACGCTGGCTCTCGCGCTCGCCGCGTGGCGCACGAGCGGCCTCGGCCGCCGCGGGCGCTGGCTGGCGACTGCCGTTTTCGTGGGGACGCTCGCACAGGCGCCGCTCGGCGCGATCACCGTCTACTACGACCTGAACCCATACCTCGTGATCACGCACCTCCTCCTCTCGTTCACGCTGGTCTCGCTCGCCGTGCTCACGCTCCTCGAGGCGTCGCGCCTCGTGCGCGGTGGCGGGACTCCGCTGCCGGCGATCGCGCGGCTCGGGGGGCTCGTCCTCGTCACGGCCGTTGCCGTGCTCGCGGTGAGCGGGACAGCGGCGACCGCAGCTGGCCGCTTCCCGGGGAGCTCCGGCGCGAAGGTCGTGCCGCGGCTCGGCCACTTCTACCCGGCGGTCTACTGGCACGTGCGCGCGGTCGCCGCGTTCGGCATCGTCTTCCTCGCGCTCACGGCGTGGGCGTGGACGAGGCGTCGCGCATACCCGTGGCTGCTGCGCGGCTGCGCCGGACTCCTCGCGATCCTCGCCGTGCAGATGACGATCGGCGAGGTGCAGTACCGAACCTACGGCGACGTGCCGTGGTGGCTCGTGCTGCTGCATGTCGCGACGGCGGCGACTCTCGTCGGCTGGACGGTCGGGCTCGCCGCGCGTCTCTGGCGTCCCGTCGGAGCGGACTAGACTCGGAGAATGTCGGAGCTGATCGTCTCCTCGCGGCCCGAGCTCCGCCGCCCCGTTCTCGTCGCCGCCTTCCGCGGCTGGAACGACGGCGGCCAAGGGGCGACGCTCGGCGGCGGCTACCTCGCGCGGCAGTGGGGCGCGGAGTCGTTCGCGGAGATCGACCCGGAGAACTTTTACGACTTCCAGGCCGTACGCCCGCAGGTCTCCCTCGAGGAAGGGCTGACGCGGAAGCTCGAGTGGCCGGAGAACACGTTCCTCCATGCGCCGATCCCGGGCCTCGACCAGGACGCCGTGATCCTGCTCGGCGTCGAGCCCAACCTGCGCTGGAAGACGTACTCGGGGCTCGTCCTCGAGCTGGCGCAGGACCTGGGGATCGAGCTCGTCGTCACGCTCGGTTCGCTCCTCGCCGACGTGCCGCACACTCGGCCGGCCCCGGTGAGCGCCGCCGCGAGCGATCCCTCGCTCGTGGAGGAGCTCGGGGTCGAGCCGTCGCGCTACGAGGGCCCGACCGGCATAATCGGCGTCCTCCTCGACGCCTGCCGGCAGGCGGGCATCCCGTCGGTGAGCCTGTGGGCGGCCGTACCGCATTACGTCTCGCTCGCGCCGAGCCCGCGCGCCGCGCTCGCGCTCTGCCGCCGCCTCGGCGAGCTCGTCGGCACCGACATCGACCTCGACGAGCTGGAACAGGCAGGGGAGGAATACGCCGAGCAGGTGACGGAGGCGGTCGCCTCCGACGCCGAGACGGCCACCTATGTCGAGGAGCTCGAGCGCCGCGTCGACATGATGGAAGCAGCCGAGGAGCTGCCATCCGGCGAGAGCCTCGCCGCGGAACTAACGCGCTTCCTCCGCGAACGCGAGGAGGACGGAGACGACGCCGGCGACACCGCCGGCGGGCCGGCCGGCTAGCTCAGCGCCAGGTCGCGCCGAACACGTCGTAGAACTTCGTGAGGCGAACGGGGTCGGTGCCGTCGGTCTTGATCGTCCAGACGTCGAGCGGCTCGTAGCTCGTACTGCGCGCGGTGAGGACGAGCTGGGTTCCGTCGGGCGACCACCCGAGCGAGGTGACGCTTCTGAACGGAAGCTTCACGCTGCTGGAGCCGATCACGAGCGTCGTGCCGTGGGTGAGGTACGCGAGCCGGCCCTCGACGGACCACGCCGGCTCGCTGCCGTTCTTGGCAACGAGCGTCGCGTTGCTGCCGTCCGGGTTCGCGGTGTAGAGCCCGTGCTCGGTGTAGGCGATCTCCGTCGGCCCCCAGGCGGTGTGCTGACCGGCGACGCCGAGATCGTGCGGCGTGCCTCCCGCGGCGGAGACGGTGAAGAGCTCTTCGGCGCCGCCACAGTCCGTCTGGGAGTAGAGGATCGTCGTGCCGTCGGGCGACCACGTCGGCGAGTTGTCGAAGACGCAGTTCTGCGGATCCGTGAGGGTGCGCATGCCGCTGCCGTCGGCGTTCACGACGCGGATCCCGTTGGAGCAGCCCGCGCAGCTGACCCCCGCGAGCTTCGCCGAAACGTACGCAATCTCGGTCCCGTTGGGAGAGAGCGCA
>VAXA01000273.1 GCA_005883365.1 Actinomycetota bacterium | reverse complement strand
CTCCCGGGTCATGCTCTGCCAGCAGCCCGGGACCGTGCCGTACGTCTTCGCCGTTCCGCCGGACGGCGGTCCGGCGCCGATCGCGAAGGAGACGCCGTGGTTGCGGGGCGTCGTGACGATGGCAAGCTTCCGGTCGGCCGAGAGCGCGTCGAACCAGCGGTCCGAGGCGGGGGACAGCTTGCCGGTGGCGATGTCGACGCTCTTCGCCTGGCATCCGCATCTGCCGAAACCATTGACGACGACCTTCGTGTTCCCGTTCCAGACCGCGCCGTAGCCTTTGAGCGGCTTCCGGAGGACGGTCTGCCCGTACGAGGCGAGCACGAGGAGCGCGGGCCCCGTGTTGACGGCGAGCTTGCTGCCATCCGGCGACCAGGCGAGAACACCCGAGCCCTCGGCCCGGAACGTGGAACGGCGATGCCCGCTCTCGTCGTA
>VAXA01000064.1 GCA_005883365.1 Actinomycetota bacterium | reverse complement strand
CCTGAGGTGCAGCGCCACGTCTTCGACCGGTTCTACCGCGGCGAGCGCGACGCCCACGGCTTCGGCCTCGGCCTCGCGATCGTGCGGGAGTCGGTGCGGACTCTCGGCGCCCGCATCGAGCTCGACTCGTCCCCGGGGGAGGGGACGGTGTTCCGGATCCTCCTCGCTCCGGCGCGCGTGCGGGAGGAGGTGCCGGCGGCTTGAGCGTTGCGCCGGCGAACGGGAACGGTGAACGGATCCTGCTCGTCGACGACGACGCGGGCGTCCGCGACGTCGTCGCGTTCACGTTGCGGCGCGAGGGATTCGAGGTCGACGAGGAGCGTGACGGGCCGTCGGCGCTCGAGTCGGGGCGCACGGGCCGCTACTCGCTCGTCGTCCTCGATGTGATGCTGCCCGGGCTGTCGGGCGTCGAGGTGTGCCGCGCGCTGCGGGCCGAGAGCGACGTCCCGATCCTCATGCTGACGGCGCGGGACGCGGAATCCGACCGTGTCCTCGGGCTGGAGCTCGGCGCGGACGATTACGTGACGAAGCCGTTCTCGAGCGCCGAGCTGCTCAGCCGCGTGCGCGCGATCCTGCGGCGCCGCGAGCTCGACCGCGCCGGCGGCGGCGCGACCGTGCGGAAGCTCGGCGGCCTCCAGATCGACCTCGGCCGCCACGAGGTGCTCGTGGACGGCGAGCGCGTCCACCTGACGCTGTCGGAGTTCAAGGTTCTCTCCCTCCTCGCCGAGCAGCCCGACGCGGTGGTCTCACGCCGCGAGCTGATGCAGCACCTCTGGGCGAGCGAGCACGTCGGCGACGAGCACGCCTGCGAGGTGCACATCTCGAACCTGCGCCGGAAGATCGAGCGCGACCCGTCGCAACCGGAGCGGCTCCTGACCGTACGCGGCTCCGGCTACAAGCTCGTGCCCGCCTGAGCGCGCCTACGCGACGGCGCGTTCAACCAAGGATCTGCTTGAGCACGGCGGCGTAATCCTCGGCGCCGAGGCCCGCGCGTTCCGCGGCCGCGAGATGGTCCCGCGCGGCGGCGAGCGCCGGGAGGTCGCGGCCTGCGGCAGCAGCCGCCTCCTGGACGAGCTCCGCATCCTTGTGCGCCAGCGAGAGCGTGAACCGAGGCGGATACTCCCCGGCCTCGATGGCCGGGCGGCGCCGCTCCGCCTGGGCGGCCAGCGGGGTCACGGAGAGCACGTCGAACACGGTCTCACGCGGGAGCCCGAGGCCGTCGGCGAGCGCGAGCGTCTCGCCGAGGAGCGCGATCGTCCCGACGAGCGTCGCGTTCGCGACGAGCTTCGCAGCCGCTCCGGAGCCGGGGCCGCCCACGTGCAGAGGCTCTCCGAGCACGCGCAACAGCGGCAGGGCACGCTCGAGCGGCGCATCCTCCCCGCCCGCGAACAGCCTCAGCTCCCCCGCTTCCGCCTCGGGCAGGCTGCCGAGCACCGGCACGTCGAGCAGCGACGCGTGGGACGGCATTCGCTCGGAGAGCCGCGCGATCGCCTGCGGACCGACCGTCGACATCTCGAGGAGCACGGCGCCTTCGCGGAGCCCGGCGACGATGCCGTCCCCGTCCTCGGTGACCGCTCGCAGGGCCTCCGGGTCGGCGAGCATCGTGAACACGATCTCTGCCCGTGCCGCCGCCTCCCGCGGCGAGGCGGCGACCGGTACGCCCAGCTCCTCCGCCTTCTCGCGCGTGCGATTCCAGACGACGAGCTCGTGCCCCTCGTCGCGGATGCGGGCCGCCATCCGCGAGCCCATCGCCCCGAGACCGATCCAGGCGACCTCCGTCATGCCCTGAGGACGGCGCGGCGTGGTCCCGCGAGGAAGCCGGCCTCGATGAGGAGCGGCATTACGAGCGTCTCCGCGACCGGCTCGCCGTCGAAGCGCTCGACTGCGAGCCGCTTTGCGCCGCCGCGCTTGACGAAGCCGACGAGCGCAGCGAGGGCCGGCCGCAGCCATTCCTCGTCCGGTTCCCGCAGCGGGACGAGCGACCGGCCCCCGCGCTCGACGAAGAGCGCAGGCTCGCCGCCGAGCAGCACGACGTGCGCTCCCGCCACCCGCGCGGCCCGCGCCCCGGCTCGCTTCGGCCACGGCAGCACGGCGCCGTACGGCTGCGCGGGATCGGCAGCGGCGAGAACGAGCGGCTCCGGCTCGTCGCCGTCGCGCGGACGCAGCTCCCGCAGCCGCTCGACGGCGCCGCCGAGCGCGAACTGCGCACCGCCGAGCCGCTCGACGAAGTAGCCGCGCCGGCAGGAACCGAGCGTCTCGAGCGCACGCAGCTCCCCGTACACCGCGCCGTAGCCGCCGGGAATCCCCTCGGCACGGACAGCGTCGCGGGTGACGATGCCGTGCCGCTCGAGCAGCAGCTCCGCGAGCGCGCGCCGGTCGGGCTCGCTGCCGGCGAAGAGCTCCGCCGCGAGCGACCAGCGTCCCTGCGTCGCCGTCGGACGATGAGCGCGGGAACGTGAGAAACGGCGCGCGCGCCGTTCCGGCCGCGGAGGCTGGTACCGCCGCTCGGCCCGCAGCGGCGACCAGGAGTCGTTCGTCACCTCGCCACTCCAGACGAGGTCCCACAACGCCGGCAGCGCGTTCTCGGCGTCGAGGCCCGTCGTCCCGAGGAGCCCGTCCCAGAACAGCGCACCGCCGGCAAGCGCGGCGCGAATCGAGTCGTGCGCCTCGCCTTCGGGGAGCTGTGCCGCAGCGGGACGCCCGAGCAGCGGGGCGTCGTCGCGGAAGAAGACGGCGACGCGGTCGAGGCCGGCTCCGGCCCAGACGAGCTCGCCGGAAGCGCAGAGCTGGTCGAGCTGCTCGGCGCGGTAGCCGGGCACCCGCCTCGGCAGCACCTCTGCCTCCCAGAGACCGACCGGCAGCGGCAGCGCCTGTAGCGGGACGAGCGCCTCCCGGAGCGACGCCCGGCGGTCGATGCCGTGCCAGCTGGGGAGGAAGCGGCCGAGCGCAGCCTGCTCCACCGGCTCGACCTCGCGGCGCAGCGCAGCGAGCGAGGCCCGGCGCAGCCGCCGCAGGACGTCCGGGTCGCACCATTCGCGCTCGCTCCCGCCCGGCCGGAGCTCGCCGCGGACGAGCTTCTCCTCGCGCTCGAGCCCGCGCAGCTGCTCCTCCACGTCGACGCCGAACCACGCCGAAGCCTGAGCGGTCGTGAACGGGCCGCGCCCGCGCGCCCAGCGCGCCACGAGCGACCGCAGGGCGTCGGCCACCGGCTCGAGAAACACCGCCGGGAGGCCGGCCTGCGGCACGATGCCCAGCGCGTCGCGATAGCGGCCCGCATCCTCCGCCGCCGCGAGCCGCTCCTCACCGGCGACGCGGACGCGGATCGCGCGCCGCTCCGTCTCGAGGATCGCGGCATGCGCCTCGTCGAACTCGCCAGCCCGAAGGTCGCCTCGCAAGCGCAGCAAATCTGAGAGCCGTTCCGGGTCCTGCGGGAACGGCCGCAACGACGCCTCCACCTCCGCGAGCGCCGCCGGGTCGATGAGCTCGCGCAGCTCCTCCTGGCCAAGCAGCTCCCGCAACAGGTCGCGGTCGAGCGTGTCGTCCTCGTACATGTACGTCGCGATGTAGTCGAAGAGAAGCGACGACGCGAAGGGCGACGCGGTCGCGGTCTCGACGTCGACGAGGTCGAGCTCGCGGGCGCGGAGCCGGCCGAGCAACCGCTTCAGCGCCGGCAGGTCGAAGACGTCCTGCAGGCACTCGCGGTACGTCTCGAGCACGATCGGGAAGCTCGCGTACTTCCTTGCGACCTGGAGGAGGCCCTGCGCCTTCAGCCGCTGCTGCCAGAGCGGCGTTCGCTCGCCCGGCCGGCGGCGCGGGATCAGGAGGGCGCGCGCGGCGTTCTCGCGGAAGCGGGCGCCGAACAGCGCCGTCTGCCCCACTTCCGTGAGCACGAGCTCCTCGAGCTCATCCGGGTCCAGCACGAGCAGGTCGGTCGCGGGCGGCGAGTCGGCGTCGGGCAGGTGGAAGGCGATGCCGTCGTCCGACCAGATCGACTGCACCTCGAGGCCGAGCGACTCGCGCAGCCGCGCACCGACGGCCATCGCCCACGGCGCGTGGACGCGTGCGCCGAAGGGCGTGAGGATGCAGACGCGCCAGTCGCCGATCTCGTCGCGGAAGCGCTCGACGACGACGGTGCGGTCGGACGGCAGCGCCCCGGTCGCGCGCTCCTGCTCGCGGAGGAAGGCGACGAGGTTCCGCTCGGCGCGCTCGTCGAGGTCGGGCACCTTGGGGTCACGAGCGGCGAGCAGTTCCCGCGCGAACTTGCCAATCGCCTCGCCGAGCTCGTACGGCCGGCCGACGCCCTCGCCCTTCCAGAACGGCACCGCTCCCGGGACCCCCGGCGCAGGCGAGACGAGCACGCGGTCGCGGGTGATCTCCTCGATCCGCCACGACGATGCGCCGAGCACGATCACCTGGCCGGCCCGCGCCTCGTAGACCATCTCCTCGTCGAGCTCCCCCACGCGCCCGCCCGTCTCCCCCGCGATGAAGACGCCGAAGAGGCCGCGGTCCGGGATCGTGCCGGCGTTCGTGACCGCGAGCCGCCTCGCCCCCGGCCGGCCGCGGACGACGCCCGCAGTGCGGTCCCAGATGATCCGCGGCCGCAACTCGGCGAACTCGTCCGACGGGTAGCGGCCGGCGAGCATGTCGAGCACGTTCTCGAGCTGCGCCCGCGAGAGGTCGGCGAAGGGATACGCGCGGCGCACGAGGCTGTGCAGTTCGGCCACCTCGATCTCCTCGTCGGCGCAGATGGCGACGACGTGCTGCGCGAGGACGTCGAGCGGGTTGCGCGGGATCTGCGTCTCCTCGATCAGCCCCGCCCGCATCCGCTGCGCGACGACCGCCGACTCGAGCAGGTCGGCGCGGAACTTGGGGAAGATCCGCCCGCGCGAGACCTCGCCGAGCGAGTGGCCGGCGCGGCCGATCCGCTGCAGCCCGCGCGCCACCGACTTGGGCGACTCGACCTGGATCACGAGATCGACGGCGCCCATGTCGATCCCGAGCTCGAGCGAGGAGGTCGCGACGAGGCACGGAATCCGGCCGGCCTTCAAGTCCTCCTCGATCTGCGTCCGCTGCTCGCGGGCCAGCGAGCCGTGATGCGCGCGGGCAATGTCCTCCTCCGCGAGCTCGTTCAGGCGCAGAGCGAGCCGCTCGGCGAGCCGGCGGTTGTTGACGAAGACGATTGTCGAGCGGTGCGCGCGCACGAGCTCGACCAATGCCGGGTAGATCGAGGGCCAGATCGACCTCGGCTCCCAGGCTGTGCTGGAAGCACCGCCGGCAGAGCCGGCGGTGCCCCGCGGGTAGACCGAGCCGCCTGCGGCGGCTCCCGGCTCGCGACTCTCCCCCGGCTCCCTCATGTCCTCGACCGGGACGACGACCTCGAGGTCGAGCTCCTTCGCAACGCCCGCATCGACGAGCTCGATCGGCCGCCCACCCGACACGAAGCGCCCGATCTCCTCGAGCGGGCGCTGGGTCGCCGAGAGCCCGATCCGCTGGACGGGCTGCGCCGCGAGTGCCTCGAGCCGCTCGACCGAGAGCGCGAGGTGAGCGCCCCGTTTCGTCCCGGCGACCGCGTGCACCTCGTCGAGGATCAGCGTGTCGACGCCACGCAGCAGCTCGCGCGCCCGGGAGGTGAGCAGGAGGAAGAGCGACTCGGGCGTCGTGATCAGGATGTCGGGCGGCTCGCGGAGCATCGCTGCGCGCTCCTTCTGGGGCGTGTCGCCCGTGCGGACGGCGACGCGGAGCTCCGAGCGCAGGCCGGCGAGCGGGCCGCGCAGGTTCCGCTCGACGTCGTAGTTGAGCGCCTTGAGCGGCGAGACGTAGAGGAGGCGGAGGCCGGCCCCGGGCTCAGCCGTGAGGCGGTCGATGGCGGAGAGGAAGGCCGCAAGCGTCTTCCCCGAGCCCGTCGGCGCCTGGATCAGAACGTGGCCGCCACCGGCGATCGCCGGCCAGCCCTTGTCCTGCGCGGGTGTCGGCGCGGCGAAGTTGCGCTCGAACCAGGCGCGTGTCTCGGGCCGGAACAGCGAGAGCGGCTCCATGAACCGAGCCTAGCTAGGCTCGGCTCGGTGACGTACTCGATCGTCGGCCGGGACGAGGCGAACGGCGAGCTGGGGGTCGCGGTGCAGTCGCGCGCGTTCGGCGTCGGGTTCTGCGCGTGGGCGCTGCCGGGCGTCGGGGCGGTCGCGACGCAGTCGTTCACCGAGCGGAGCTACGGCCCGCGCGGGCTCGATCTGCTCGCCGCCGGCGAGTCCCCGGCGGACGCGCTCGCGCAACTGCTGGAGGCGGACGAGCAGCGGGACTTTCGCCAGGTCGCCTTCCTCGCCGCCGACGGGCGCACTGCCGCCCACACCGGCGCCGCCTGCATCCCCGACTGCGGCCACACAGGCCGCCCGGGGGTCTCGGCACAGGGGAACATGCTCGCATCGCCGGCCGTCTGGCATGCGGCCGCGGACACGTTCGCCGCGGCGGAGGGCACGCTCGCCGAACGGCTGCTTGCGGCGCTCGACGCCGCGGAGGAGGCCGGCGGCGACTTCCGTGGCCGCGAGAGCGCGGCGCTGCTCGTCGTTTCCGGCGACCGGGAGGAGGAGCCGTGGCAGCGCGCCTTCGACCTCCGCGTCGACAACCACGCAGAGCCGCTGCACGAGCTGCGCCGCCTCCACCGGATCGCCGCCGCGTATCGGCGCCGCCGCGGCTTCGACGCGCAGACGAGCCTGGAGGAGGAGGTCGAGCTCGCGCGCGCGGCCGGCCTGCCTGAGGATCAGGTCGCGCTCACGGCGGCGATCGCGGCCGGCGCGCACGGCGACGTCGACGAAGCGGCGGCTCGGCTGCGTCCGGTCGCCGAATCGGACCCACGCTGGCGCGAGGCGATGGAGCGATATGTCCGGCTGGGCTTCGTGCCGGCCGCCGTCCTCGACCGCCTCTCCTGAGAGGACTACGGTTACGCCAATGGTGATCTGTCCTGCCTGCGGCCAGGAAAATCCCGAAGGCTTCCGGCTCTGCGGGATGTGCGGCGCCGCGCTCCCCTCCGCCCCCGCGCCGGCGCGGGAGGAACGGAAGGTCGTGACGATCCTCTTCACCGACCTCGTCGGCTCGACGGCGCGCGCGGAGGGGCTCGACCCCGAAGACGTGCGCGCGACTCTCTCCGCGTACTACGCGCAGCTCCGCGCCGAGCTCGAGCGGTACGGCGGCACGGTCGAGAAGTTCATCGGCGACGCCGTGATGGCGATCTTCGGGGCGCCGGTGTCCCACGAGGACGATCCCGAGCGCGCCGTACGGGCGGCGCTCGCGATCCGCGACTCGATCGGCGAGGAGCTCCAGATCCGCACCGCCGTCAACACCGGCGTGGCGCTCGTTGCGCTCGGGGCGCGCGCCGTCGAGGGCGAAGGGATGGTCTCGGGCGACGTCGTCAACACTGCCGCGCGGCTGCAGAGCGCCGCGCCTGTGAACGGGATCCTCGTGGGTGAGGGGACGTACCGCGCGACGCGGCACGCGATCGAGTACCAGGACGCCCCCTCCGTGGAGGCGAAGGGGAAATCCGAGCCGGTCAAGGTCTGGGAGGCAGTTGCCGCGCGCTCGCGCTTCGGCAGCGACG
>VAXA01000272.1 GCA_005883365.1 Actinomycetota bacterium | reverse complement strand
GCACGGAAATGCTCGCGAAAGGGGTGCTCGGCAGCGAGGGTCTCGAGCTCGGGGACAAGTGCGAGTTGACGGCCGAGCGCGAGGTCGGCGTCGATCCGCTCCTCGACCGCCGCAAGCCGGCGCTCCTCGAGACGCTCCACTTCGAGGCGGCCGAACGGCTCGAACTCCAGGTCGGCGAACGGACGACCCTCCCAGAGTTGCTCCGCCGATCTCAACAACGTTGCGGCCGCCTCCGTGCGCCCCGCGCCGAGCGCCTCACGGCCCTCGGAGACCAGTTGCTCGAAGCGCTCGAGATCGAGCTCGCCCGGCTCGACACGCAGCAGGTAACCCGGTGCCCTCGCCGCGAGTCTTGGTTCGTCGCTCCCCACCGCGGCGAACACCTTGCGCAGGCGGGAGACGTGATTACGCAGTGCGTGGTCGGCCGAGTTCCCGCTCTGCTCCGGGAAAAGCTCGGCGACCAGGCGATCGCGCGAGACGATGCGATTGGCGCTGAGCAGCAGCAGCGCGAGCAACGCACGCTGCTTCGGGCCTCCAAATGCGACCGGCGACCCGTCCACACGGACGGAAAGGGGACCGAGGATCCGGAACTCGAGACGGCTAGCGGGCATCTCGATCCTGGAGTCTTCTCCTACGTCGACGCAATTTCTAGGCCTGAGACGACGCTGGGACAAGTTTGGGACAACGCCCGTGCAGCCTCCCGCCCATGCTGTACACGGCGAAGTGCTTCTGGCCCGGGGCCGGCGAGAGCGAGATCAGGCTCGCCGCCGCTCGCGCCTCACGCGACGCCGTGCAGCACCACGCCGGCTTTCGAGGCGCGCTCTACCTGCCCGCCGACCAGCTTGTCCTCTGCCTGTTCGAGGCGACGTCTGCGTCGGCGGTGAAGAGCCAGAGCGAGGCCGTTGGCATGCCTTGCGAGCGCGTCATGGAGACGGTGTGGATCACACCCGGACGAGAGAGTCAAACCGAAAGGAGCAAGAGATGAGCAAGAAAGTTCGCCTATCAGCTCTCGTCGCGGCCACAGCCGCGGCGGTCGTGCTCGCGAGCGGGGCGGTGGCGACCGCCTCAACAGGCGTGGAGGTCGATTTCGGCAACTGCGCCTTCGGCAACAACGGCGTCGCGACGGCCCCGGCCGGGGTGCCCATCACGCTCACCGACACCGGCGGCGGCGCGGCAGGAAACTACGGGACAGCGCTCCACGCCTACGAGTCGAGCGTGGACACTGCGACGATCGCCGTCACCGGTGGCGCCACAACCACGATCCCGCTGGTCGGCTCCTTCCCGCAGTACTTCGGCGATCCGTTCTTCGCCTGGCTCACGTTCCTGCCGGACATCCCGCTCGACCCGCTCGCCCCCGGCGGCAGCGTGCTCGTCACCATCGACCAAAGCAACGCGGTCGGCGGAGAAGTCGTCTTCCCAAAGCAGAAGGGCCCGGCCCCGCACTTCGGCCCCTTCCACTTCCGTCCGGGAGACACCTTCGAAGCCCAATGCCTGATCACCGCCAGCAGCTGATCTGAGCGGGCAGGAGTTGATCCCGAGCTGAGCCTCTGGAGGGTGGTCACCTGTCAGTGACCGCCCTCCGCATTGGCAAGCGCACCGCGCATGGCTCTGCTTGGTGTGGGCCGGAGCGGCGAGCCGAATGCCCTCGCGCTTGCCCGTCGTCTTAGCCCGTGCGCATGACCGCCGATGCCGTCGGTGTCGGTCTCCCTAGCGACAGCGACAGCGACGGCAGCACGCGCTCGCGAGCCGCGACGGAGCGGCTTTCGCTTGCCCGGCGCGCGCCGGTCGCGCGCCGGTCCGACCGCGCGTCAGGCGGTCCCGGGAGGTCCCGGTGCGTCCTCCGGCCGAGCCCGGAGCACCGCCGCCGGCGCCCCGAACCCGATTACCCGCATCGACTTCGGCATGAAGAGCGGAGGGGGAGGGATTTGAACCCTCGATCCGCCTAACGACGGATAACGGTTTTCGAGACCGCCGCATTCGACCGCTCTGCCACCCCTCCGCGGATGGGCGCGACCGTGCGGTGCGTCGCGCTAGCGGAGAAGGAGGGATTCGAACCCTCGATGGAGCCATTCAGCCCCATAACGCCTTAGCAGGGCGCCGCCTTCAGCCACTCGGCCACTTCTCCGGAGTGCCACAGAGTACCCGAGCGCCTCGCGCGCCTCCGAGCGGCCTACCCGAAGAAGTTCACGGCCACGATCATCAGCCCGAAGAGGACGATCGAGGCGATGGCGAACACGCTCAGGCCCGCAGGGCCCGGAAAGTCCGGCTTGTACCGCGGCACGAGGAACGACGACGCGAGCGCGAACGCGATGAAGACGCCCGCGACGACGATGAGGCCGATCTCGTGGCCGGTCGAGAGCTCTGCGCCGAGCACGAGCCGTATTCCAGCAGATCACGCGCTCGCGAGTAGCCGCTCCTCGCGCCGCCGCCGCTCGCGCAGGATCCACCAGGCGAGCCCGCCGAGCACGAGCAGCGGGCCGACGACGATGAGCGCGTAGAGGACGATGATTCCCTCGAGCGCGAGGAAGCTGCCGGCCGAGCCGAGCAGCCGGTCGAAGCGCCCGCTCTTGTGGTGGCCGCCGCCGATCGCGCCGCCATTGCGGGTCGTCAGCGTGAGCGAGATGTCGGCCGTTGCGCCCGAGGCGACGGTTCCGCTGCGCGCCCTGCGCACCAGCTTGAGCGAGTGCTGCGCGTTAGCGAGCTTGATCTGGATCTCCACCCGCTGCGTCGCGGACAGCGAACCGCTCTGGAGCGCCTGCTCGTAGACGGCGATCGCGCGCCGCAGTGAGCCGATCTGGTTCGTCTGATGCGTGAGCTGCTGCTGGAGGTCTTGCGTCGAGATCTGCTGCGAGACGAGCCTGCCGAGCGAGCCGAGCCGCGCGATCGCGGTCTCCGCCCTGCCGACCGGCACGCGGAGAGCGAGGAAGGCGTCCCCGGAACCCTGGCGCGCGCTCTGGTACTGCACGCTCTGCGCGTAGCCGCCCAGCGAGGAGACGATCTGCGTCGCCTTGTTCGTCGCCCGCGAGAGCGCCGAGCGATTCGGCACCTGGACCTGGAGCGAGGCGTCGGCGTGGACGAGGCGGTTCCTCGGGATGGCGACTCCGGCCGTGACGTGGGCCGTTGGAGAGAGTCCGGGGTCCCGGACCGGGGAATCGGAGCAAGCTCATGCGCGGTGGTCGGTGTGTTCCTGACGACGATCTTCTGATTTAGGAACGCCTCGGGTCTTTTCGAGCCGGAGCTGACGAAGCCGTGCACGAGCGCGGCCCCGACGGCGAGCACGACGGCGACCGGCACGACGACGAGTCCGAGCCTCCGCCTTCCGGACATCCGGCGGCGGGAGCCGGGCGCGCGCTCGAGGATCTGCTGCCGCAGCCGCTCGGGCGCTACCGGTGGGTCGGTGCGCAGCTCGGAGACGAGCGCCTCGTACCCGTCCAGTTCGCTCCAGTCAGTCCCGGACATGGGTCATCTCCTCCTCCAGTCGCTTCAGCGCCCGGCTGAGCCGGGTCGAGCAAGCCGTCCCGCTGATCCCCAGCACGCGCGCCGCGCTCGGGCCGTCGAGCTCGAGCAGCACGCGCAGTGCCACCACCTCGCGCTCGGCCGGGGTCAGCCGCCGAAGGGCGCTCTCGAGCTCCGGCGAGAGCCCCTCGGCGAAGACGGACTCCTCGAGCAGCGCCTCGTCACGGGTGTAGGTCTCTTCGCGCCGGTGCCGCCGGGCCTCGGCCCGGAACCAGTCCACGGCAGCGGAGCGCGCGATGCGGCAGAGCCACGTCCGGGGGGCGCCGCGGCGTGGGTCGAAGCGGCGCCAGCTCCGGAACGCCCGCTCGAAGGTCTCCGCCGCGAGATCCTCCGCCGCCGCGCGATCGCCGGTGAGGTAGACGAGATAGCGGTAGACGGCGTCGAGATGCTCCGCGACGACGTCCGCGAAGGCCGAACGGTAGGGCAGGGAGGGCTCGGCGGGAACGGTGCTCGTCGCAGGGGTGCGATGGGCGTCGCGAGGCAAGGACGCAGGGAGCGCCGATAGCGGTGTTCTATCGGTGCGACCGAGGACGCAGCAGCCGGCGAAGCCGGCCGACGAGCGAAGCGAGTAGTCGCGACGCTCAGCGCATCCCTGCGGCACAGCCACTGTTTCCGCCGAGCCCTCCACAAATAGGCTGGAAGCAATGCGCCGCCTCCTTGTCCTCGTCTGCGCGCTCGTCTGGGTCGACACGATGCTCTTCGCGGCGCTCACGCCGCTCCTCCCGCATTTCACGCACCACCTCCACCTGTCGAAGGCGGGAGCCGGCGCGCTCGTCGCCGCGTACGCAGGCGGCGCGCTCCTCGGCGGCCTCCCCGGCGGCGTCGCCACTGCGCGACTGGGCGCTCGGCGCGCGGTACTCGTCGGCCTGACGCTGATGGGGCTAGCGAGTCTCGGCTTCGCCTTCGCTCACGGGTTCTGGCCGCTTGCCGCGGCGCGCCTGCTGCAGGGGGCGGCGAGCGGCTTCACCTGGGCCGGTTCGTTCGCGTGGCTCCTCGCTGCCGCGCCGCGCGCCCGCCGGGGCGAGTTGATCGGGACGGCGCTCGGCGCCGCAGTCTTCGGGGCCCTCTTCGGCCCAGTCGTCGGAGCCGCGGCGGCGCTGCTCGGCCGGGCGCCGGTCTTCGCCAGCCTCGCCGGCCTCTCGGTCGTGCTCGCGCTGTGGACGCTCCGGATCGAGTCGATCCCGCCGGAGCAGCTGCCCTCGGCGACGGCTTACGGTCGGGCATTCCGCAACTCGCGCTTCGCCGCCGGACTGGCCCTGATGGCGCTGCCCTCGCTCCTGTTCGGCGTCCTCTCGACGCTCGCGCCGCTCCGCCTCTCGGCGGCCGGCTGGGGAGCGGCCGCCATCGGCGGCGTCTGGCTCGTCGGAGCCGGCTTCGAGACGGCGCTCTCGCCAATCGCGGGACGCGTGCTCGACCGGCGCGGCGTCGTGCTCCCCGTGCAGATCTCACTCGCCGCCGGCGCCGCGCTTTCCCTCGGGCTTGCTTTCAGCCCACGCCCCCTGGTCTACGTGCCGCTGCTCATGGCTGCCGCCGGAGCGTACGGCGTGCTCTTCACCCCGGCGTTCGCGCTGATCGCGGAAGGAGCGGAGCGAAGCGGCCTGCCGCAAGGCATGGCCTTCGGCCTCATGAACGCAGCCTGGGCGAGCGGAGCGCTGGTCGGCCCGGCCGCGGGAGGTGCCGTCGCCGCGGCGTCGGGCGACGTCGTCCCGTTCCTCATCGCCGCAGGCCTGTGTGCGGCGGCGTGGGCGGCGGTGCGGCGCGCGCGGCACCGCACCACCGCTCGCCTCACACAGTCAGACCTCGCGCGTTAGCGGCTCGCTCGCGATGCCTTCTTCCTCGGGCAGGACGACCTCGCCGATCATCTTCTCGATCCGCTCGCGCGGCAGGGCGACGGCGATCGCCCAGAAGTAGATGATCGAGCTGAAGATCGCGACCGCGAGGATGTCCCACCAGAGCGGGAACCAGTTCGGGCTCGGCCCCAACGCCCCGAAGACCTGCGACGACGTCGGCCCGAAGTCGCTCAGGTAGACGATCGCGCCCATCCCGAGGAGGTAGAACGGCAGCCAGCTTGCAGCCCTGAGGTCCAGCTGCGGCGAGCGCGAGTTCCAGCCGAACAGCCGCGTCGCGGCGAGGATGACGTAGCCGATGCCGATGGCGACGCCGAGCCGCCAGTCCGTGTCCCAGCCCGCCCAGAGGATGAGCAGGTTGGCGACGACGAACGCGAGCGGCGCGAGCAACGCCCCGAACGGAGCCCGCCATGGCCGTTCCGCATCCGGTAGGCGACGGCGGAAGACGCCGAAGGCGAGCGGCGCGCCGGCGTACATGAGGACGCTCGCCGCCGTGATCAGCCCGACGAGCGACGTCCAGCTCGGGAACGGCAGGAAGCAGACGCACCCGACGACGAAGGCGGTGACCAACCCGAACCACGGCACGCCGCGGCGGTCGGTCGCCTCGTACACGGTCGGGAAGTATCCGTTCCGGCTGAGGCCGTACGAGACACGCGAGCTCGACGTCGTATAGATGAGGCCGGTGCCGCCCGGCGAGATGACCGCATCGACGTAGAGGATCGCCGCGAGCCAGCCAACGGCGGCGAGCGTGGCGAGCTGCGCGAACGGCCCGGTCATCGTCGTGTATGCGCCCTTCGCCCAGCTGCTGCCGATCTGCGAGTGCGGCAGCGCGCCAAGGAAGACGACCTGGAGCGCGACGTAGATGACCGCTCCGATGATCACCGAGAAGATGACCGCGCGCGGGATGTCGCGCTTCGGCCGCGCGCTCTCCCCGGCGAGCTGGTCGGCCTGCTCGAAGCCGAGCAGCGCGAAGATGATCCCGCTCGTCGAGACAGCCGCGAGCACGCCCTTGGCGCCGAACGGGCTGAAGCCGTCGGCGGCCGTGAAGTTGCTCGCGTGGAAGTTGACGATCCCCAGCACGAAGATCGTCAGCAGCGGCACCCCGACCTTCCACCAGGTCGCGGCGCTGTTCGTGTGGGCGAGCTTGCGGATCCCGAGGAAGTTGATCGAGGTGAAGATCGCCATTAGGACGACAGCCGCCACGATCCCCTGCGCGGTCAAGACGCTAGTGCCGCCGGTGCTCACTTTCATCCAGTGCTCGGCGAAGTTGTAGTGCTGGCCGTACGTGATCATCGCGAGCACCTCGATCGGCGCCACCGTCGCGGCCTGCAGCCACGAGAACCAGCCGAACGACGCGCCGGCGCCGCCGCCGAACGCGTAGTGCGGGAAGCGGGCAGTGCCGCCGGCGACGGGCCACATCGCGCCGAGCTCGGCATGCATCAGCGCGAGCAGGAAGATGGCGAGCGCGCCGATCCCCCAGGAGATGATCGCCGCCGGGCCGGCCGCAATGAGCGCCTTCTGGGCGCCGAAGAGCCAACCGGAGCCGATAATCGAGCCGCCGGAGGCCCAGAGCAGCCCAATGAAGCCGATCTCCCGGCGGAGGCCGGGTCGTCGTGGAGTAGGGGCGCCGACTGGACGGCCGGCAACCGCGGTCTCAGACGCCGCTGTGTTCATCTTCCCTCCCTCGAGTGTGCGGCTGCAACGGCTCAGCGGCGGGATCGGATACGTCCTCGCGCTCGTGCCAGGCTCTCTCGCGCCGCCGCGCCCGCTCGCGAATCCGGGCGCGGCGGCGTTACGAGCTCAGCCGTGCGAGCCGGGGCCGTTTGCGCGGCAGCTCTGCTCGAGCAGCTGCGGCTTGCCGGCCGCAGCCTCCGCATACGTGCGCTGCTTGTACTGGTAGCCGCCGTCGTCGGCGAACACCTGGGTCGGGACGTCGGCCGCCTGCGCCGGCGACCAGTTCTCGGAGGCGCCTGCCGGTGCGATCACCGTGTGGTTCGTCATGAGGTCGTCGAGCGCGCTCTTGGCGCGGCGCTCCGCCGCTACATCGCCGGCGTGGATTGCGCCGACCCAGTAGCACTCCCACGCGTCCTGGTCCAGCGAGACCGCGAAGGATCCGCCGGCGCCGCGGCTCGTCACCGAGTTCGACGGCCAGTGGAGTGCCGGCCAGGTGTAACCGGGCGGCATCGTCAGCTGCTTTTGTGCCTCGGCGTACTCGGACTTCACGGTGGGCCCGCCGATGACGTCGCCGACCCAACTCGAGATCGCGTACGCAGCGGAAGCGAGGAGCCCGCAGACGACGACCGCGGTCACGAGGACGAGCGTGGATCGCCGCCGGTAGCGCCGCGCCGTGGAGGAGAGCCGGCGATCGAGCGGCGCGAGCACGATCCGGTCGAAGAGCGCGTCGGCATCCACGGCAGTCGCGGCCGGGAACCGGTTTGCGGCGCGAAGCCGGTCCAGCGTCTGGTCGGTCATGTTCCCTCCATCTGGACGAGCGGTGCCGGTCGGCGCTCCTCGTCGAGCGCAGCACGGAGCCGCCGACGCGCCCGCAACAGGCGGACGCGGAATGCGGTTGGGTTGAGGCCGAGTGCTCGGGCCGCCTGAGCCGGCGCCAGGTCTTCCCAGGCGACGAGCAGGAGTGCCTCGCGGTCGGCGTGACAGAGCGAGCGGAGCGCGCGGTCGAGCTGCGGGTCGAGCTCGTGCAGCTCAGGTGCGGGGACGGACGGCTCGGACGCCCCGGCCGCGGCGTTCCGGCCGGCGGCGCGCCGCTCCGCCAGCAGCAGGTTGCGGGCGGTCGCGTAGAGCCACGGCAGCGGGTCGTCGCGCGGCAGGTCGGCGAGCCGCCGCCAGGCGATGCTCATCGCCTCGGCCGCGATCCCGTCCGCGTCGCGCGAGCCGCGTCGCCGGGTGTAGGCCGTGACGGCGCCGAGGTGTGCGAAGACCTCGCGGAAGCGCTCCTCGGCTGGACGGCGATCGGTGTCGGGTGTCATGACCCCATCTGTCGGAAGCGGCCCCGAGCGTTACAGAGTTTTAGAGCCGGCCGCCCCGGCTACAGTAAACGCGTCCCGAGCGCGTAGCTCAGCGACAGAGCACTCGCTTCACACGCGAGGCAGGCGCCAATCCTGACCAACGGCTACCAGCGAAAGCGCATGGCTACGACAAATGGACAGGGAGCATCTGTCGCCGCTGGCCTAGTTCGCTAGGGGGGAAGGGCCAAGATAGGCGAGGCGGCGTCCCACCCTGGGCGTACCCTCACGTTGGGGCGGGCCTGCGGTGTTTTCCCCCTTCCCCGAGGCCCGCCCTGACTCTTGCTTGTAACGCTCATCGCGTACCAGGTTTGGCGCAGGCTTTACGCCGCCATCACACGGCAAGGCGGTGCAGACGTACTAGGCACGGCCGTTCGTCTAGGGGAAGACGAGACCGCGCATCCTCGCCTATTGCGTGTGAGGCCAGGAAGAAGGGGACGGCGCGTTGACTAGCCAGCGACGCCCGGTCGCACAGGGGCGACGTGCCTGGCCCTTTGACCGGCGCCACCTCCCGGCGATTTCCGAGGCCGCAGCTGTCGTTCAGAACGGGCGGACCCAGCGGCGCGCGCTCGAGCCGGGGCTGCACATCCAGGTTTCGGAACAACTGGGAGAGGTGCCCGGTGGGAACCAGCTAAGGGTGCACATCGAGAACACGGGCGGCGTGTTGGTCGGGAGCGCGTCGAGCTAGTATGGGTTGAAAGTCAGAAAGGGCCAAACGGATGGGCCAATCCTCCCGAGCGGTCTAGACCCAAGGCCCTTTCTGGCTACATTAAACGGCTCAGGGCGCGTAGCTCAGCGGGAGAGCACTCGCTTCACACGCGAGGGGTCGCTGGTTCGATCCCAGCCGCGCCCACTGCCGCAAGGCCCTCTCCTGCGCGGGCCGGCGGCCCTTCCGCGCGGTTCCAGCAGCGACTTTGGGCCGCCGAAACGTTGCTGCGCGAACTCGACCGCGATCCGTGAGGCGGCTATTGCTGCGGGTCGGGCCGAGCGTCGTGTCGTGTGCCCTCTAAGCACAGAGCGAAGCCCCGGGAGTGGTCTTGCCTCGTCCCGGGGCTTCCGCAGGTCTGACACAGCTCAGTGGTGCGGCTTGATAACGACCTGTGCCGAGAAGTCGAATTCGATCATGTCCGTCGGGTTGACACCGGTAACCCCGAGTTCGGCTGCCGTCCCCGTCTCTGGCGGACTCGAGCATGTGACCGTCTGCGCACGGTGCATGCCGTGCCCGTGGCCTTTGGCCTGGAAGAACGAGTCCAGCACGATGCCCGTGGTCAGATCCGTCGCCGTGCCCGAGAAGCTGACCGGGATCCCGAGGAGCCGGGGAGACGACACCTTGCCCGTACCCCAAGCAACCGAGTGGTCGTTATTGGTGGTCGTCACAGTGACGGTGAGGGTGCCGTAGCCGCTACAGGTGAGCACCTGCTGCTCTCTGCCGGCATTACTGGCCCCGGCCGCAATCAGCGCTGCCGCCGCAACCAGCGGAAGTGCGAGAAGCCGCCGCATTCCTCCTCCTTCTTCCGATGACATAACTCCGGGCCTATTGCCGTAAGGCGGGATTCGGTGTGCGGGCGCTGATGTGAATTTACGGACGGCTTACGCCGCTCGGATGTACGACACGGCCGCGCGGTGCCGGTGTGGTCACCTCCGGGAGCTTGACGCGCCCGTTCTCGATCACTGCCCGCTGTTGCGCACGCCGCGCAACCGCGCTGTCGTGCGTGACGACCACGAGCGTGATCCCGCGATCCCGCCAGAGCTGCTCCAGCAGTCCCACGATCTCGTCGCGCGTCTGCTCGTCGAGGTTGCCGGTCGGCTCGTCTGCGAGGAGGACGCGCGGCTGCTTGACGAGTGCGCGAGCGATCGCCACACGCTGCTGCTGGCCTCCCGAGAGCTCAGACGGTAGATGTGTGGCGCGGTCGGCCATGCCGAGGTCGTCGAGCACCTCGAGCGCGAAGGCGCGACGCTCGCTCACCGGAATGCGCGCGGCGACGAGCGCGGTCTCGACGTTCTCCTGAGCGGTCAGCGTCGGGATCAGGTTGAAGGTCTGGAAGACGAAGCCGAACGCCGAGGCGCGCAGCGGTGCGAGCTCGGCCTCCTGAAGCTTCGCGAGGTCCCGGCCCTCGAAGAGGACCCGCCCCGACGTCGGCCGGTCGAGGCCGCCGAGCAGGAGAAGCAGGGTCGACTTCCCCTGGCCTGTCGGCCCCTGGACGGCCAGGAACTCGCCTTCGCCCACCATCAGGTCGACGCCGTCGAGAGCGTGCACCTCCGTCGGGCCTCGCTTGAACGTCTTGCGCACGTCGATCAGCTCGTACATCGCTCTCCTCTCATCTCATCTCGGATGGATCAGCCAACGCTCCGCAATGCGTCCGCCGGCCGGAGGCGCGCCGCCCGCCAGGCGCCGAACGCGCCGGCCACGAGCCCGCCGGCGACGGCGAGCCCCAGCGCGATCGCGATCGTGTGCGCCTGCAGCGGAGCCGTGAGGTGGACCAGCACGGTGCGCGCGCCGCCGAATGGTCCCGACCCGGCGACCCTGCCGCCCACGAGCGGCCCGAAGCCGCCGCCGGTCGCGAAGCTCGAGCCGACGGTCGCGCCGAGTGAGGGAGCGACGGCCGAGATGGCGACGGCAGCTGCTATCCCGACCGCGATCCCGACGAGACCGCCGAGGAGCCCCAGCGCGAGCCCTTCGCCGACGACCTGCGCGACGATGCGCCGCGTCCGCCAGCCGATCGCCTTGAGGGTGCCGAATTCGCGCACCCGCCGCGAGACGGTCGCCATCATGAGGAGGCCCGCGACGAGGAAGGCGACCGCGAGCGCCGCCACCGAGAGCCACCGACCAAGGCTCGACGTGAGGGTGGAGGCGCTCGAGAGCGCTCCGCTCACCTCGTTGGCAAGATCGGCAGAGGTCGAGACCGTTGCAGAGGGCAGCGCGGCCTTCACTTCGGCTGCGACGGTCGAGACGTGCGAGGCGCTCGAGACCGAGACGAAGACCGTCGTGATCTTCCCCTTCAGATCCGCAAGCTTCTGGGCCGTCGCCAGCGGCAGGTAAACGTCCGCCGCGCCGCTCGAGACATTGGCGATTCCGATCACCTTCAACTTCTTGCCGGCGACATGGATCGTCGACCCGACCTGCAATCCGTGCTGGTGGGCATACGTCGCCGACACGATCGCGACGGACGCGGACGCGTCGGCTGCGGAGAAGTAGGAGCCGCGGGTCACCTGCGTACGCGTGAGCGGGCCGACGGCGCCGGCACCGATCTCGACTCCGTCAACGGTGAACGAGTTCAGCGAGAAGGACGGTTTCGTCGTCGAGCTGCCCGAGCCGCCGAAGCCACCGCCAGCGGAAGGGATCACGCCCGAGAAAGACGTGTCGGTGAGTACGAGGCCCCCGCTCGCAGCGGCGACACCCGACAATGAGCTCACCTTTGCGACGTCGCTCGCGGGCAGCGTCGCGGAGCCGGGCTCCGGATGCAGCACGCTGCGCGCGATATGTCTCGCCCCGCCGGCCGGTGGCGCGCCGCCGAAGCCGCGGAGCCGCTGCGGGCCGACCTGGCTGCGCGTCGCGGTCCTCGTGACGGTCATGTCCGTCCCGACGCCGTAGAGCGAGTGCAGGACCTGCCGCTGCGCGTTCTTCACACCGGCAGAGGCGGAGGAGACCGTGATCACGAGCGCGATCCCGAGCGCCAGCCCGAGGGCGATCACGAGCGACTGCTTGAGGCGGCGTCGCAGCTCGCGGCGGATGTAGGTGAAGTACACGGCGTCTCCTCTCGGAAGTGGACGCCCGGGCGACCAGAAGAGCCGACCGAGCGTGAGCCGAACTACACCGCCGGGCCCTAAGACCCGCGTGAAGACGCGATGAGAGATGCGTGAGAGTTGCCGGGCGGCCGCACCCGAACGGAGAAAAGCCCTGCTAATCGGGGCTTTTCGCAGAACGCCGATTGGGAGAACCGCAAGGGCGGCCTCCGACCTACTCGTCGTCGTCGGGCATTTCCCGATCCGGATCGAGCTGGTCGGCACGCGCGCCGACCTCGGCTGCCACCTTCCGCGTATCGCGCGCCTGCTGCTGCTGCTCGCGGGCTACCCGCTCGCGCTCCTCGGCTTGCTCAAGCCTGGTTTGCGCTTCCTGACGAAGCTCTTGCGCCTTTTCCCTCCGCTGCGCCTTCTCGCGGCCGCGCATCATCCCGAACCCGACCAAGCCGAGAACGAGCAGCGCGCCGATCGCAATCACGATCCATACCCAAGTTGCCATGACGGCCTCCTTCGCTTTAGCCGTGCACCGTCGGTAGACCACAGGCAAACGGGAGGCGCCTCGGTTCGGTTTCGCCCACCCTAGCCAGGGTGCGACGGCAGGACGCGGCCGCGGACTTCGCCCAGCTCGACGCCGTTGGCTGCGCGGCCGCGGAGAACGACCTCGTCGCCGTCCTCGAGAAAGCGCTCGCCGCGGAAGAGCTCGATCATCGATCCCTCCGAGCCTGGCTCGGAGCCGGAGATCGTCCCCGACGCCATCAGGTCGCCCGTCCGCAGCGGCGCGCCGTTCGACGTCGCGTGCGCGAGCTGCTGCGGGAGCGTCCAGTAGAGCGTCCGCGCGTTTCCCGTCGAGACCGTCTCGCCGTTCAGCTCCACCCCGAGCGCGAGGTCGAGCCCCCAGTCGCGCCCGCCGGCGAGATGCGGCAGCGGCGGCGGCTCCTGCGGCGGCGCCTCGACGCACGCGCCTTCGAGGAGAGCGAGCGGCGTCACCCAAGCCGAGATCGAGGTCTGGAACGACTTGCCGAGATTGGGGCCGAGCGGCACGTACTCCCAGGCCTGGATGTCGCGCGCGCTCCAGTCGTTGACGAGTACGACGCCGAAGACGTGATCGGCGAACGCCTCGACCGGGACTTGCTCGCCGAGCTGCGTCGGGACGCCGACGACGAACCCGAGCTCGAGCTCGAAGTCGAGTCGGCGGCTCGGGCCGAAGGTCGGCGCGTCCTCGTCCGGCGACTTCCGCTGGCCCCGTGGCCGGAGGACGTCCGTCTCGCTGACGACCACGCTGCCGGCGCGCCCGTGGTACGCGACGGGAAGCCAGCGCCAGTTCGGCAGGAGCGGCTCCTGGTCGGGGCGGAACATGCGGCCGAGGTTCGTGGCGTGCTCGAGCGAGGAGTAGAAGTCGACGTAGTCCGCGACTTCGAACGGGAGGCGGAGGCGGGCTTCGCGCTCCGGGACACGCGGCCCGTCGTGCGAGCGTGCAGCCGCGATCGCCCCCTGCCACGCGGAGCGGCCCGCGGCGAGGAGCTCGTTCAGCGTCGGCCGGGCGAAGACGTCGCCGAGACCGGAGAGGTCGACGACCTCGCCCTCCTCACACCAGGCGAGGCCACCGCCGGCGAGCGCACCGAACCCGGTCAAGCGAGAATCCCCAGCTGCTCGAGCTCCTCCACGGGCTCGAAGAACGAGCACGTGCCGATCGAGTGGAAGAGCGAGGCGCGCACATCGGCGAGCCGGGCCGGCGGCGCCTCCTTGTCGCGCCAGCGGAAGGAGGCGGTGTCGAGCGCAAAGGCGGGCGGCCGCTCGCGCAACGCCTCCTCCTCGTCGCCGAAGACGGCGGCCGCGAGGAGGTTGAGAAAGCCGTGCTCGCCGGGCTCGGTCGCGTACGCGTGGTGGAGGCCGGCCGTCGCCTTGAAGACGAGCCCCCGCGCGCGGCAGCCGCGGATGAAGTCTGCGAGCTCGTCGACGCCGGGGACGCGCTGCCCGCCGCAGCGGATCTTCGCGCGCAGCCCGCCCGCAGCGACCTCTTCGAGCGGAACGCCCTCGAGGTACACGGCCTCGTCCTGCCTCTCGGTTGCGCCGTCGACGACCGCGAGGGCCCGTCCCTCGTCCTGCGGCAGCTCCGAGATCTGCGCCGCCGGCCAGA
>VAXA01000066.1 GCA_005883365.1 Actinomycetota bacterium | reverse complement strand
CGATCGGTATACTCTACCTCGTGAGCGACGAGCATACCTTTCTCCTTCAGCGCGTCCAGCCGGCCATGGTCGGCCTCATCGACGGCTCGCTCTCGACGCTCGCGCCGATCTTCGCAGTGGTGCTCGCCTCGCACGACACCCGCTACGCGTTCATCGCGGGCCTCGCGACGTCGCTCGGCGCCGCGATCTCCATGGGCTTCTCGGAGGCGCTCTCCGACACGGGAGAGCTGACCGGCCGCGGCAGCCCGTGGGTGCGCGGAACGATCACGGGCGGCGGCACGTTCCTCGCGCTCTTCTTCGCGGTCGCGGTGGTGGGATTCGAGCTCCTGATGCTCGCGTACTTCCGCTACCGCTTCTTCCAGGACACGTTCATCCGCGCCCTGGGGATCGTCACGTTCGCGGGAGTCCTGATCGCCGCGATCAGCGCCGGGCTCGGGAGCCTGCTCGGCGCGCCCGTCGGCAGCTAGCGGTTACGGCTCGAAATCCACGAGTTCGAGATACACCATTTCCGCAGCATCGCCCGGCCGGTGCCCGAGCTTGACGATGCGGGAGTAGCCGCCCGGCCGGTCCGCCATCCGCGGGCCGACATCGGCGAAGAGCTTGTGGACGACCTCCTGGGAGCGGAGCACGGAGAGCGCCTGCCGGCGCGCGTGGAGGTCGCCGCGCCGGCCCAGCGTGATCATCTGCTCCGCGAACGGCTTCACGGCCTTCGCCTTCGCCTCGGTCGTCCGGATCCGGCCATGCTCGATGAGCGAGCACGTCAGGTTCGAGTAGAGCGCCTTGCGGTGCGACGCGTCGCGGCCGAGCTTCCTCCCTGTGCGGGCGTGGCGCATGCCGTTCTCCTACTCGAAGCCGCCGGAGCCGTTCTCGCCGCGGAGGTGCAGGCCGTGCTGCGCGAGCGTCTCGCGCACCTCCTCGATCGACTTCTTGCCGAAGTTCGGGATCGCGGCCAGCTCCTGCTCCGTCTTCATCACGAGGTCACCGATCGTCTCGATCCCGACCCGCTTGAGGCAGTTGTACGAGCGGACCCCGAGCTCGAGCTCCTCGATCGGGAAGTTCTCCATCCCGTGCGCGAGCGCCGCCTCGGGCGTGACGCCGCCGTCGACCGGCGCGGCCTCCCCGAAGCCCTCGATCCGGTCGAGGTCGGTGAAGATCGCGAGCTGCCGGATCAGGATCTCGGCCGCTTCGGCCAGCGAGTCCTTCGGCTCGACCGAGCCGTCGGTCGTGATGTCCAGCGTGAGCTTGTCGTAGTCCGTCCGCTGCCCGACGCGGGCCGCCTCGACCTGGTATGCGACGCGACGCACCGGCGAGAAGATCGAGTCCATGGGAATGACGCCGATCGTGTGCTGCGGCCCCCGGTTGAGCTCCGCCGGCGAGTAGCCGCGGCCGCGGCCGATCGTCAGCGTGATCTCGAGCCTGCCCTTGTCGGACAGGTTCGCGATCTCGAGCTCCGGGTTCAGGATCTCGAGGTCGGCGGGCGCCTCGATGTCGGCCGCCGTGACCGAGCCGGGGCCCTTCTTCGCGATGTGTACCTCGATCTCGGGCGACTCGCCGTGCAGCCGCGCGATGAGGTTCTTGAGGTTGAGGATGATGTCGGTGACGTCCTCGCGGACGCCCGGCAGGGTCGTGAACTCGTGCGCCGTGCCCTCGACCTTCACGGACGTGACAGCCGCGCCCTCCAGCGAGGAGAGCAGCACGCGCCGCAACGAGTTGCCGAATGTGTGACCGAAGCCGCGGTCGAGCGGCTCGATTACGAAGACCCCGCGATGGTCGTCCACGTCCTCGTGAACGATCTTCGGGATCTGGAAGTCCATCTCACGTGTCGCCAAAGAAATTCCCTCTTTCCGTTACTTCGAGTAGAGCTCGACGATCAGCTGCTCCTGCACCGGCGTGTCGATCTCGTCGCGCTCGGGCTGCTTGAGCACCTTGCCCGTGAGCCCGTCGTGATCGGCCTGGAGCCACGGAGCGACCGTCGAGACGAGATCGGTAGCGTCGCGGATCACCTGCTGCGCCGAGGAGCTCGGCGGGACGGTGACGACGTCGTTCGGCCGCACCTGGTAGCTCGGGATGTTGACGCGCCGCCCGTTGACATGGAAGTGGCCATGGCGGACGAGCTGCCGCGCCTGCGCCCGCGAGGCAGCGAAGCCGAGCCGGTAGACGACGTTGTCGAGCCGGGTCTCGAGCATCCGCAGCAGCTCCTCGCCGGTGACGCCGGAGCGCTTGGACGCCTTGTCGTAGTAGGTGCGGAACTGCTTCTCCAGCAGGCCGTAGTAGCGGCGCGCCTTCTGCTTCTCGCGCAACTGCAGCAGGTACTCGCTCTGCTTGATGCGGCCGCGGCCGTGCTCGCCCGGCGGATACGAGCGGCGCTCGATCGCGCACTTCTCCGTCAGGCAGCGCTCGCCCTTGAGGAACAGCTTCATTCCCTCGCGGCGGCAGATGCGGCACTTCGGCCCGAGATCCCTGGCCACTAGACCCGCCTCCGCTTCCGCGGCCTGACGCCGTTGTGCGCCTGCGGCGTCACGTCCTTCACGGCCAAGATCTCGAGCCCGGCCGCCTGGAGCGACCGGATCGCGGTCTCGCGGCCCGAGCCCGGCCCCTTCACGAAGACCTCGACCTTCTGGAGGCCGTGCTCCATCCCCTTCCGGGCCGCTGCGTCGGCGGTCACCTGCGCGGCGAACGGCGTCGACTTGCGGGAGCCCTTGAAGCCGGCGGAGCCGGCGGACTCCCAGGCGATGACGTTCCCCTCGCGATCGGTGAGCGCGACGATCGTGTTGTTGAAGCTCGTCTTGATGTGAGCCTGGCCGATCGCGATGTTCTTGCGGACGCGACGGCGCGTGCGGCCGCGCGTGGCCGCTGCTCTGCGGGGCGGGGCCATGCTACTTCGCCGCCTTCTTGCCGCGTCCGACGGTCTTCTTCGGACCCTTGCGGGTGCGGGCGTTCGTCTTCGTCCGCTGCCCGTTCACCGGCAGGCCGCGCCGGTGGCGGATCCCGCGGTAGGCGCCGATCTCGGAGAGCCGCTTGATCGCCTGCTGCCGGTCGCGGCGCAGGTCGCCCTCGACCTCGAGGTTCGAGTCGATGTAGTTGCGGAGCTTCGTGACCTCTTCGTCGGTGAGGTCCTTGACCTTCGTGTCCGGATTGAGCCCGAGCTCTGCGGCGACCTTGCGCGCGGTGGGCTGGCCGATCCCGAAGATGTACGTCAGCCCGATCTCGAGCCGCTTCTGGTTCGGAAGATTGACTCCGGCGATGCGTGCCACTTAGCCCTGCCTCTGCTTGTGACGAGGATTGGTACAGATGACCATGGTCGTGCCATGCCGCTTGATCACGCGGCAGCGCTCGCACATGGGCTTGACGGACGGACGGACTTTCATCGTGTTCAGCGGTGCCGGTAGGTGATCCGGCCGCGATTGAGGTCGTAGGGGCTGAGCTCGACCTTGACCTTGTCGCCCGGGAGGATCCGGATGTAGTGCTTCCGCATCTTTCCGGAGATGGTCGCGAGCACCGAGTGACCCCCGTCGAGCTGCACCCTGAACATCGTGCTCGGGAGCGCTTCGACGACCTCGCCTTCGACCTCGATCTTCTCTTCCTTGGTAGGCAAATTCCCTTCAGTGAATAGGAGTCTCAAACGTGCACACGCGCACGGCGGAGCCGTGCGCGGAAGAGGCTTATCGTAGCAAAGCGGCTCCGGCAGCCGTCAGCACGCGCGGGCCGTCCGGAGTGACCGCAACGGTGTGCTCGAAGTGGGCTGCGAGAGACTCGTCGACGGAGGAGATCGACCATTCGTCGGCGTGGACGTAGACGTCGGGCTCGCCGGCTGTGATCATCGGCTCGATCGCGAGCGTCATGCCCTCCTGCAGCAGCGGCCCACGGCCCGGCGGCCCGTAGTTCGGGATCTGCGGGTCCTCGTGATACGAGCGGCCGACCCCGTGCCCGACGAGGCTGCGTACGACCGAGAAGCCTGCCTCCTCGACCACGACCTGGATCGCGTGGGAGATGTCGGACAGCCGGTTGCCGACGTGGGCCTGCTCGATCCCGGCCCCGAGCGCCTCCCGGCAGACGTCGAGCAGCCTCTGAGCCTCGGCCGAGATCTCGCCGACGGGGAGCGTGACGGCGCTGTCGGCGACGAGGCCGTCGAGCGTGACGCCGAGATCGACGGAGATCAGATCGCCTTCGCGCGCGCGGTAGCCGTCGGGGATCCCGTGCACGACCATCGAGTTCGGCGAGATGCAGAGCGCAGCCGGGAATCCCTTGTAGCCCTTCGACGTCGGGTACCCGCCCTCCGCCTGGATGTGCTCGTCGGCAATGCGGTCGAGCTCGCGCATCTCGACTCCGGGCTCGAGATGCTCGGCGACGAGCGCGAGCGTCTCCGCGAGAAGGGCGCCCGCCCGCGCCATCCCCTCGATCTCGGCCTCGGACTTGCGGATGATCAATGGAGCGGCACCTTTCCGTGTCGCACGGCCTCGGCGAGGGCGTCCTCGATCTCGCGGAAGACCGCCTCGACGGTGCGGTCGGCGTGGATGCCGACGACGTTGCCTCGGGTCGAGCGGTAGTACTCGACGAGCGGCGCCGTCTCTCGCTCGTAGAGCTCGAGGCGCCGCTTGATCGCCTCGGGCGTGTCGTCGGAGCGGCTCTCCTCCGCCGCGCGGCCGAGCAGCCGCTGCAGCAGCACCTCGCGGTCGGGTACCTGGAAGTCGAAGACGACGTCGACGTCTCGCCCGAGGTCACGCAGGAGCTCGTCGAGCGCCTCGGCCTGCGGCATCGTGCGCGGGAAGCCGTCGAGGACGAAGCCACCGAGGGTGTCGCCGCGCGAGAGCCGGTCGCGGATCAGCTCGATCATCAGCTCGTCGGAGACGAGGTCGCCGCGGTCGTAGACCTCGCGCACCTGCTGACCGAGCGTCGTGTCGCGGGCCATCATCTCCCGGATCATGTCCCCGGTCGCGATGTGCGGAATCCCGTACGTCGCCTTGATCCGCTGCGCCTGCGTGCCCTTCCCCGAGCCTTGAGGCCCGAGAACGAGGATGTTCAGCGTAAGAACCCTTCGTAGTGGCGCATGACCATCTGCGACTCCATCTGTCGCATCGTCTGGAGCGCGACGCCGACGACGATGAGGACCGAGGTGCCGCCGAGGGCGCGATAGGTCGCCTGGGAGAAGTGGAAGTGCGCGATGAAGATCGACGGAGCGACCGCGACCGACGCGAGGAACAGCGCGCCGGGGAACGTGAGCCGGTTCAGCACGCGGTCGAAGTAGGCCGCCGTCGGCGGCCCGGGCCGGATGCCGGGGATATAGCCGTTGTACTTCCGCAAGTTGTCCGCCTGCTCGACCGGGTTGAAGACGACCGACGTGTAGAAGTAGGTCATCATCATGATCAGGATCGCTTCGGCGAGCAGGTACTTCCAGCTCGCATAGCCGAAGTTGAGCTGCAGCCAGTTGTTCCACTGTGGCCGGAAGCTGCCGACAGTCTGCGGAACGGCGAGAATCGCCGCGGCGAAGATGATCGGGATCACGCCGGCCATGACCACGCTGAGGGGCATGTAAGTCGAGCCGCCAGTCGTCTGCCGGTTGCCGAGCTGGCGCCGTGCGTACTGGATCGGGATCCGGCGCTGGCCTTCCATCACGAACACGACCGCAACGACGATCCCGAGCGCCACGAGCGGGAAGAAGAGCCGTGCCGACGTCCCGCCGTTGATCCAGCCGCTGATCCCCTGTGGCGCGTAGGCGAGGATCGAGGCGAAGATCAGGAGCGAGATCCCGTTGCCGATGCCGCGCTTCGTGATCTGCTCGCCCATCCACATCAGCAGCGTGGTGCCGGCCGTGAGCGTCAGGACGACGATCACCAGCCTGCCGGCGTTCGAACTGGGCAGCGCGCCGTTCGACTTGAACAGGAAGGCATAGCCGGTGGCCTGCGCAGCGGCGAGCGCGACCGTGAGGTAGCGGGTGTACTGCGTGATCTTGGCGTACCCCGCCTCACCCTCCTTCTGCAGCCGCTCGATCGACGGGATCACGATCGCGAGAACCTGGAAGATGATCGACGCCGTGACGTACGGCATGATCCCGAGCGCGAAGAGCGAGAAGCGGGAGAGCGCCGAGCCGGAGAAGAGGTTGAGCAGGCCGAGCACACCGTTGCCGTTCGCGCCGAAGAAGGACGACAGCGCCTTCTGATCGACGCCAGGCGCGGGCACCCACGAGCCGAAGCGGTACACGGCGAGCACGCCGGCGGTGAAGAGGAGGCGCCGGCGGAGTTCGGGGACGCGCCACGCGTTGGCGAGCCAGGAGAACACGCTATTCCTCCGGTTCCTGTGTCTCTTCGGCCGTGGGCTCGTCGGCGACGGGCTCCTCGCCGGACGCCCCGGGCTGCTCCTCGGCCGTGTCTGGCTCCTCAGCGGCCACCGCCTTCGCCTTGCGGTGGCGCACCTTCTTGACCTTCGGCTCGCGCAGGAGCTCGACGCTGCCGCCGGCTCCCTCGATCTTCTCGCGCGCCGACGCCGAGATCGCGTGCACGCGGACCGTGAGCTTCTTCGTCACCTCCCCGACGCCGAGCAGCTTCACGTCGGTGCGCGTGTTCTTGATCACGCGCTTCTCGACCAGCGTCTCGGGCGTCACCTCGTCGCCGGCGCCGAACCGGTCGAGGTCACGGACGTTGACCGGCTGCGTGTAGGTGCGAAACGGCCCGATCGGCATCGCGTCCTTGGAGGTCGCGCCGCGCAGCTTGCCGAGCCGCATGTAGAGCGGCATCTGGCCGCCCTCGAACCCGGCGCGCATCTTGTGCGAGCCCGACCGCGACTTCTGGCCCTTGATGCCGCGCCCGGAGTAGCGGCCCTTCCCGGAGCCCATGCCGCGCCCGACGCGCTTGCGGTCCTCGCGGGCCTGCGCCGGCGCGAGGTTGGAGAGGTTGAGCTGCTTCTCGGGCATCGGGCTAGGAGTTCTCGATCTTCACGAGGTGACGGACCTTGCGGAGCATGCCGGCGAGCACCGGGGACTCCTCATGCTCGGAGCTGCGGCCGATGCGACCGAGCCCGAGTGCGCGCAGGGTACCGCGATGCCGCTCGGACTGCCCGATCTGGGACCGGACCTGCGTGATCCGCAGCTTGGCCACTAGGAGTCGTCCTTCTTCCGGCGCAGCGTCCGCCTCTTGGGCTTCTCGGCTGCGGGCTCGACGGGAGGCTCCGCGGCGGGCTCGGGCTCGGTGACCGGCTCCTCCGCCGGCGCCTGCTCGGCGACCGTCTCCTCGGCCGCTGCAGGCTCGTCCTCGACGACCGTCGGTGTCTCCTCGACGACGGCGGCTGCGAGCGCGGCTTCCTCGAGCGGCGCTTCCGCTTCTTCCGCGAGCCTCGGAGTGGCGGGCAGCGGGAGGACNNNAGGTCCTGCAGCGCGGCGACCGTCGCCTTCGCCATGTTGATCGGGTTCGTCGTGCCGAGGCTCTTCGCGAGCACGTTGCGGATGCCGCCGAGCTCGAGCACGGCGCGCACGCCGCCGCCGGCGATGACGCCCGTTCCCTCCGAGGCCGGCCGGAGCAGGACCCTCGCCGCGTCGAACCTGCCGAGTACCTCGTGTGTGATCGTCGAGCCGTGCTTCGGAATCGTGAAGAGGTTCTTCTTCGCGTCCTCGACCGCCTTCGTGATGGCGAGCGGCACCTCGCGTGCCTTGCCGTAGCCGACGCCGACGCGGTCGACCTCGTCGCCGACGACTACCAGCGCGGTGAACGAGAAGCGTCGGCCGCCCTTGACGACCTTCGCGACGCGGTTGATCTCGACGACGCGCTCCTTGAGCTCGCGCGTCTCGGTGTATTCGATCGTGCTCAAAATGCAAGTCCTCCCTCGCGGGCGCCGTCGGCGAGCGCCTTCACGCGTCCGTGGTAGAGGTAGCCGCCCCGGTCGAACACGCACGAGTCGATGCCGGCGCTCTTCGCCGCTGCGGCGAGGGCCTTCCCGACCGCTTCGGCCTGCGCGGTCTTCTCGCCCTTGAACGACTTGGGCAGCCCGAGATGGGAGGCCGAGGCGAGCGTCCGCCCCGTGTCGTCGTCGACGAGCTGCGCCTCGATGCCGCGGTTCGAGCGGAAGACGACGAGCCGGGGCCGCTCGGCGGAGCCGCGCACCTTCGCGCGCACGCGCCGGTGCCGCCGCAGGCGTGCATCTCTCACGGTGAGGCTAGGCACGCTTGCCAACCTTTCTCCGGACGTACTCGCCCTCGTAGCGGATGCCCTTGCCCTTGTACGGCTCGGGCGGGCGCACCTTGCGGATCTCGGCGGCCGTCTGGCCGACTGCCTGCTTGTCGGTCCCCTTGACGACGACCTGCGTCGGGGCCGGCACCTCGAAGGTGATGCCCGTCCGCGGCTTGATCGTGACGGGATGCGAGTAGCCCACGTTGAGCTCGAGATCGGTGCCCTTGAGCGCGGCGCGGTAGCCGACGCCCTGGATCTCGAGGCGCTTCTCGAAGCCCTGCGTGACGCCCTGCACCATGTTCGCCACGAGCGACCGAGTCAGCCCGTGCAGCGCGCGATCCTCGCCGCGCTCGGTCGGCCGAGTGACGACGACCTCGGCGTCGCGCTGCTCGATCTTCATCCGGGCCGGAACCTGCTGCTGCAGCGTCCCGAGTGGCCCGGCCACGGCGACGCGGGCAGTCTCGATTGTGACGCTCACGCCGTCGGGGATGGGGATGGGTGCGTTGCCGATGCGACTCATTCGCTTACCAGATGAAGGCCACTACTTCGCCGCCGATGCCGCGCTCCTGCGCGGTGCGGCTGGTGACGAGACCGGACGACGTCGAGAGGATCGCGACGCCCATCCCGCCGAGCACGCGCGGAAGGCGGTCCTTCCGGGCGTAGATCCTGCGGCCCGGCTTCGACACCCGCTTCAGGCCGGAGATGACCCGCTCGCGGTTGCGGCCGAACTTCAGGTCGATGACCAGGGTATCGAAGGACTCGCCCTTCTCCACGTGGTAGTCACGGATGTAACCCTCCTCCTTGAGGAGGCGCGCGATCTCGACCTTCATCCTCGAGGTCGGCATGGTGGCGTGCTCGTGCAGCGCCTTGTTGGCGTTGCGGATGCGGGTGAGCATGTCTGCGATCGGATCGGTCAGCACAGTTCTCTCCTACCAGCTCGACTTCGTCATGCCGGGAATCGCGCCCTGATGCGCGAGCTCGCGCAGGCAGATCCGGCAGAGGCCGAACTTGCGGAAGACCGCGCGCGGGCGGCCGCACCGGTTGCAGCGCGTGTAGTTGCGTGTCTTGAACTTCTGGGGTCGCCGCTGTTTGACGACGAGCGACGTCTTCGCCATTACTGCTGCCTCCCTTCGCCGTCGACCGCGAACGGCAGGCCGAGCGCCTGCAGCAGCGCGAGGGCGTGCTCGTCGGTCTCGGCGCTCGTTGTGATCGTCACATCGAGGCCGCGGACCTGCTGGATGTCGTCGTAGTTGATCTCCGGGAAGATGAGCTGCTCGCGAATGCCGAGGGAGAAGTTGCCGCGGCCGTCGAGCGACCGTGGGTTGAGGCCGCGGAAGTCACGGATCCGCGGCAGCGCGATCGAGACGAGGCGGTCGAGGAACTCGTACATCCGCGCGCCGCGCAGCGTGACGCGCGCGCCGACGGCCATCCCCTCGCGCACCTTGAACTGCGCGATCGACTTGCGGGCCTTGCGCACCTGGGCGCGCTGGCCGGCGATCGTCGTCAGCTCTTCGATCGCGGAGTCGAGTTGCTTCGACTCGGTCTTCGCCTCGCCGACGCCCATGTTGAGCGTGATCTTCTCGATGCGAGGCGCCTGCATGATCGAGTCGAGCCCGAGCTCCTCCTTGAGGCGCGGCCGGATCTCGCGCTCGTACTGGTCCTTAAGGCGCGGCGTATAGGTGTCGGCCACGGCACTCATGCGCGATCGATCTCCTGCCCGCAGCCGGGCTGCTTGCAGACCCGGACGCGGATCTTCTTGTCCTTGACCGTCTTCTCGACCGTCCCGACGCGGGTCGGCTTGCCACACGTCGGGCAGACGACCATCACGTTCGAGACCGGCAGCGGCGCCGGCAGCTCGACGATGCCGCCGGGGATGATCTGCGCCCCGCCGAGACCGGTCGTGTTCTGGATCGGCCGCGGGCGGCGGTGCCGCTTGACGACGTTGATGTTCTCCACGACGACGCGCCCTTGCTTGGGCAGCGCTTCGACCACGCGTCCCTTCTTGCCGGCGTCCTTGCCGCGCAGGACGTGCACGACGTCGCCCTTCCGTATTTTCATGGTCTGGGCCATCTCAGAGCACCTCCGGGGCAAGGCTGACGATCTTCATGAAGTTCTTCTCGCGCAGCTCGCGCGCGACGGGCCCGAAGATGCGGGTGCCGCGCGGGTTGCGCTGCTGGTCGATGATCACGGCGGCGTTCTCGTCGAAGGCGATCGTCGTGCCGTCGTTGCGGCCGAACGGCTTCTTCGTCCGCACGACCACTGCGCGTACGATCTCGCCCTTCTTGACGGCGCCCTGCGGGGTCGCCGTCTTGACAGTGCCGACGATGATGTCGCCGACCCGAGCGTAGCGGCGGTGGTGCCCGCCGACGACGCGGATGCAGAGGAGCTCGCGGGCACCGGTGTTGTCGGCCACCCTGAGACGGGACTCCTGCTGGATCACGGAGCGTCACCTCTCGTGCAATTCGTGCTCTGGGGCGGCGAAAACCGAGCAGTGCAAGGACGCAGGGAGCATTCGTAGCCGGTGGCTACGGATGCGACCGAGGACGCCGCAATGCGACGGCTTGCAGCCGCATCCAGGGCGCGAAGGGTGCGGGAGGTGACGCTCACTTAGCCGCCTCCACTACTTCTGCGAGACGCCAGCGCTTCGTCGCCGACAGCGGGCGCGTCTCGACGATGCGCACGACGTCACCGACCTTCGCCGTGTTCTGCTCGTCATGGGCGTGGAACTTGACGCTCCGGCGGATCACCTTCTTGTACCGCTGGTGCGAGGTGATCATGTCGACCTTGACGACGATCGTCTTGTCCATTGCACTCGAGACGACGACGCCGCGGCGCTCCTGGCGCCGACCGCGGTCGTGCTCGGGCTTCGGCTCGCGCACGATCGGCCTCCGCTCGCCCCCCGCGGGACGGCGCGCGCGCCTCTTCTCAGGACGGAGACGGGCTCTTCAGCCGCAGGCTCCTCAGCCGCGGGCCCTTCCGCAGCGGGCTCCTCGGCCACAGGTTCCTCGACCGCAGGCTCCTCGACCGCAGGCTCCTCAGTCGCAGGCTCCTCAGCCGCAGGCTCTTCCGCAGCGGGCTCCTCGGCCACAGGCTCCTCAGCCACGGGCTCTTCCGCGGCAGGCTCCTCGGCCACGGGCTCCTCAACGGCGGGCTCCTCTACCACCTCCGGTTCCTCGACCGGAGCCTCAGCCTCGACCGGGGCTTCCTCACTCGGCTCCGGCGCAGCCGGAGTCTCCTCGATCGGCTCTTCGGCGTTCTCTGTGTTCTCTGTCTCTTCAGCCATCTCTCTCTAACTCGCCTTTGCTTTCTCTGCCTCGCGTTCGTTCACGACCGTCAGGATGCGCGCGATCTCGCGCTTCGCAATCTTCAGGCGCGCCGAGTTCTCGAGCGCACCGGTGACCGACTGGAAGCGCAGGTTGAACAGCTCGTGCCGCCGCTCCGCGAGCCGGTGCTCGAGCTCGTCGTCGGTCAGCTCCCGCAATTCAGATGCGCGCGTCAAAAGAGCTCGTCCTCTCTCTTTACGACCTTCGATTTCACCGAGAGCTTCTGGCCGGCGAGGCGGAGCGCCTCCTTTGCGAGCGGCTCCGGCACGCCGGCGAGCTCGAACATCACCCGGCCCGGCTTGATCACGCAGACCCAGCCCTCGGGCGAGCCTTTCCCCGAGCCCATCCGCGTCTCGGCCGGCTTCTTCGTGAAGCTCTTGTCGGGAAAGACGTTGATCCAGACCTTGCCGCCGCGCTTGATCTTGCGGGTCATCGCGATCCGGGCCGCCTCGATCTGGCGGTTGGTGATCCAGCCGGCGTCGAGCGCCTTGAGCCCGTAGTCACCGAACTGGACGGCCGTCTGGCCGCTCGCGTAGCCGCGGCGGCGGCCGCGATGCACCTTGCGGAACTTGGTCTTCTTCGGCATCAACATCGGTTACTCGCCGTCCTTCTTCGTCTTACGCGTGCCGCGCTTCGGCTTTTCCCCCTGCTCTTTCGGCCGGGCGGCGGCGGCTTCGCCGGCGCCGCTTCCAGCCTCAGAGGGGTCCCCGGACTGCTCGAGCTTCGTCGGATCCTCGACCTGCTGCGTCGGCGTCGTCGTGTCCGGCGCTTCGGCGACCTCCTGCGGCGTCACCTCGACCTGCGGCTCGATCACGGGCTGCTCGCGTCCTTCCGCCGAAACAGCCTGCTCGTCGGTGCGCGGCTGCTCGACGTTGTCCTGGCCGCGCGCACGGTCACGCGCGCCCGGGCGAGCCGAGCCCGGACGTGCTCCGCCGCCGCCGGGACCGCGTCCCCTGCCGCGACCGGTACCACCACCCTGCCCGCCTTGGCCGCGCCGTCGCTGCCGCACCGGCCCGAGGCCCTCGCGGTCGGGGCCGCGCCCGCGCCCGCTCTCGCGGGAGGCGCCGAGACCCTCGAGCGCACCGCCGCGGCGGCGCCGCGTGTCCTGGTCGCCTAGCCGCGTGTCGCTCTCGCCGAAGCCCTCCGGCATGATCTCGCCCTTGTTGATCCAGACCTTGACGCCGATCCGGCCGGCCGTCGTCTTCGCCTCGACGAAGCCGTAGTCGATGTCGGCGCGGATCGTGTGCAGCGGGACACGGCCCTCGCTGTACATCTCGCGCCGGCTCATCTCGCCGCCGCCCAGGCGTCCCGAGCACTGGATCTTCACGCCGGCGGCGCCCGAGCGGATCGCCGAGGCGAGCGCGCGCTTCATCGCGCGCCGGAACGCAACGCGATTCGAGAGCTGCTCGGCGATCGACTGTGCGACGAGCTTCGCGTCGAGCTCCGGTCGCTTGATCTCGTTGATGTTGATGTGGACGTTCTTCTGCGTCAGCGCATGAAGGTCGCGGCGCAGCGCGTCGACCTCGACGCCCGACTTGCCGATCACGATCCCCGGCCGCGCCGTGTAGATGTCGATTGTGATCCGCTGCTTGTCCTTGCGGATCAAGATGTCGGACAGGCCCGCGTGCGCGAGCTTGTTGTAGATGTGCTCGCGGATGCGGACGTCCTCGAGGATGTAGGCCGAGAACTCCTTCTTGCCGGTGTACCAGTTGGACTTCCAGTCGTGGATCACGCCCACGCGGAGGCCCCCAGGATGAATCTTCTGTCCCATCTCTCTACCGATCAGTCTCCTCTGTCGAAGCCTCGGCTTCCGCCTCGGCCGACGGGCTCTCCGTCTCGGGGGCCTCCGTCTCTGGGGTCTCGGCCTCGGCTGCCGCTTCGGGCTCCTCGGCCGCCTCCTGCTCCTCGACCGTCTCCTCGGGCTCTTCGACCGCCTCGGGCTCCTCGAGCGCCGCGGGCTCTTCCACCGGCTCCGGTTCAGGCGCCGCCATCGCGGGCATGGACGGAGCGGCGGACACCGGCGATCCCTGCGCGAGCTCGATCGTGATGTGACACGTGCGCTTGCGGATGCGTGCGACGCGGCCACGCGCGCGGGCGCGCCAGCGCTTCAGCGTCGGCCCCTCGTCGGCGTAGGCCGCGGCGACGACGAGGTCGTCGCCCTGCCAGTGGAGATTCGGGCGTGACTCGGCATTCGCGACCGCCGAGCGCAGCACCTTCTCCACATCCTTCGCCACCGCGCGGCTCGAGAAGGCGAGGATCGTCCGCGCCTCCGGCACCGAGCGGCCCCGGATGAGGTCGGTGACGAGCCGTGCCTTCCGCGCGCTCGAGTGCACCCAGCGCGCCTGCGCGCGCACCATCTGCCGCTCCTGCTCGGCTACCGCCATCAGCGCCTCACCTTCGCCGTGCGATCGCCCGCGTGGCCGCGAAACGTCCGCGTCGGCGCGAATTCGCCGAGCTTGTGCCCGACCATCTGCTCGGAGATGAACACCGGCACGTGCTTGCGGCCGTCGTGAACGGCGATCGTGTGTCCGACCATCTCGGGGAAGACCGTCGATGTACGCGACCACGTGCGCACCATCGTCTTCTGGTTCGACGCGTTCATCGCCTCGATCCGGCTCATCAGCCGCTCCTCCACGAACGGCCCCTTCTTCGACGATCTGCTCACTAGCGGCGACCCTCCTTGCCGCGGCGACGGCCGCGGACGATCAGCTTGTCCGATTCCCTGTGCTTGCGGCGCGTGCGCTTCCCGAGCGTCGGGACGCCCCACGGCGTGACCGGGTGGCGGCCGCCCTTCGACTTGCCCTCGCCGCCGCCGTGCGGGTGGTCGACGGGGTTCATCGCGGAGCCACGCACCGAAGGACGCTTTCCGCGCCAGCGGCTGCGCCCGGCCTTGCCGCCCGTGATGTTCTGGTGGTCGACGTTCCCGACCTGGCCGATCGTCGCTCGGCAGGTGAGCGGCACGCGCCGCATCTCGCCGGACGGAAGGCGTAGCACCGCGAAAGCGCCGTCCTTCGCGACGAGCTGGATCCCGGAGCCGGCCGAGCGCGCCATCTTCGCGCCCTGCCCGGGCTTGAGCTCGACCGCGTGCACGAGGGTGCCCGTCGGGATGTTCTCGAGCGGGAGCGCGTTGCCGACGCGGATGTCCGCGGCCGGCCCGGACTCGATGGGCGCGCCGACCCGCAGCTGCGCGGGCGCGAGGATGTAGCTCTTCGCGCCGTCGGCGTAGTGGAGCAGCGCGATCCGCGCCGACCGGTTCGGGTCGTATTCGATCGCCGCCACCGTCGCCGGGACGCCGTCCTTGCGGCGCTTGAAGTCGATGATGCGGTAGCGGCGCTTGTGGCCGCCGCCCTGGTGGCGCGTCGTGATGCGCCCGTTCGTGTTGCGGCCGCCCTTCTTCGAAAGCGGCGCGAGCAGGCTCTTCTCCGGCTCCGACTTCGTGACCTCCTCGAACGTCGAGACGGACATGAAGCGGCGACCGGCGCTCGTCGGCTTGTATCTCCTGATCGGCATGGCCTAGAGCTGAGCCCCCTCGAAGATCTCGATCTTGTCGCCGGCCTTGAGCTCGACGATGGCCTTCTTCCAACCGGGGCGCGTGCCCTTGATCAACCCGCGCCGCTTCGGCTTGGCCGGCATCTTGACGACGTTCACGCGGACGACCGTGACCTCGAAGAGCTCCTCCACTGCTTGGCGGATCTGGGTCTTGTGCGCGTCCTTGTGCACCCTGAACGTGTAGCGGTTCTCCGTGATCTGGTGGTAGCTCTTCTCGCTCACCACCGGCTTGATCAGGACCTCGGCGGGATGGAGGCTCATGAGGCTGCCCTCCCCTGCACGAGCGGCAGCGCGGCCTCGCTCACGACGAGCGAGCGCGCCCACACGACGTGCGCGACCTCGAGCTCCGCCGGCACGGTCACGAGCACCCGCGGCAGGTTCCGGAACGACTTGATCAGCGTCTCCTCGTCCTCGCTCGCGACGACCACCGTCGGCGTCGCCTGGCCCCAGCCCTGCAAGAGCTCGACGGCCTGCTTCGTCGAGGGCGCCTCGAAGGAGTCGCCGGCGATCAGGCCGAGCGTGCCCGCGGAAGCGTGATCGCTCAGTGCTGCGCGAAGCGCGGCACGAGCGGCCTTCTTGTTCACCTTGAGCGAGAAGTCCCGCGGCGTGGGCGGGAAGGCGACGCCGCCGCCGGCGAACTGCGGCGCGCGGATCGTGCCCTGGCGCGCCCGTCCGGTGCCCTTCTGGCGCCACGGCTTCGAGCGACCACCGGCGACGAGGCCGCGGCTCTTCGCCGCGCGCGTGCCCTGACGGCGCGCGTTCAACTCAGCCCGAACCGCCTCGTGCACGAGGTGCGGCCTGACCTCGGCGGCGAAGACGGCCTCGTCGAGCGAGACCTCCTTCTTCGCGCCCCCCAGCAGTGGTGCCTTCGGAGCGGCCATCAGCGCGCGTCCTCCCGAATCTCGACCAGGCCGTTCTTCGGGCCGGGCACCGCGCCCTTGACGAGCAAGAGGTTCCGCTCCGGGTCGACGGAGTGGACCGTGAGACCGACCTGGGTCGCCCGCTTGCCGCCCATCCGGCCGGCCATGCGGATGCCCTTGAAGACGCGCGAAGGCGTCGCGGAGGCGCCGATCGAGCCCGGCTTGCGGATGTTGTGCGAGCCGTGCGTGACCGGGCCGCGCGAGAAGTTGTGCCGCTTGATGGTGCCCTGGAAGCCCTTGCCGATGCCCGTGCCCGAGACCTTCACCTTGTCGCCGGGCTGGAAGATCTCGACCGTCACGTTCTCTCCCTGGACGGCGTCGGCGAAGTGCCCGCGGAACTCGACGAGATGCCGGTAGGCGCCGTCGATGCCGGCCTTGGCGAGGTGGCCGCGCTCGCCCTTCGAGATCTTGCGGTCGGCGACCGGCTCCCACGCGAGCTGGACGGCCTCGTAGCCGTCGGCGTCGGGCGTGCGGACGGCGACGACCGGGCACGGGCCCGCCTCGATCACGGTCACGGGAGTCACGCCGCCGCTCTCCTCGTCGAAGAGCTGCGTCATCCCCAGCTTCTTGCCGAGTAGGCCTTTCATCTCAGAGCTTGATCTCGATGTCGACGCCGGCCGGGAGGTCGAGCCGCATGAGCGAGTCGACCGTCTTCGGGGTCGGCGAATGGATGTCGATCAGGCGCTTGTGCGTGCGCACCTCGAAGTGCTCCCGCGAGTCCTTGTCCTTGAACGGCGAGCGGATCACGCAGTAGACGTTCTTCTCGGTGGGCAGGGGCACGGGGCCGGTGATGGTGGCGCCGGTGCGCTGGGCTGTGTCCA
>VAXA01000065.1 GCA_005883365.1 Actinomycetota bacterium | reverse complement strand
TGTCCTGCGTCGTGCCGTCGAGCCGGGCGGCGATCCTGTGGCTGAAGACGAAGGCGTTGAAGGCGAATCGCCCACCGGGCCGCAGCGAGGCGGCGATCCTCTCGAACACCTGCCGTTTCTCGTGCCAGCCGTGCAGGTGGAGGAGCGAGCGGTACGGGACGTAGATCAGCGCCGCGGGCTCCTTGAGCTCGAGCTCGCGGACGTCGCCGAGCCGCAGCTCGAGCGGCAATCCCACGGAACGCTCGCGCGCGATCTCGAGCATCGCCGGCGACCAATCGATCCCGAGGACGGGCTTCCCGCTCTGGCGCACGACCTCGATCGCGACCCGCCCGCTGCCGACCATCAGCTCGACGATCGGCCCGTCCGCCTCACGCGCGAGCGAGACGTAGTGCGCCACGTCCTCGGTCATGTCTGCGGCCCACGCGTCGTAGACCGGAGCCCAGGCGTCGTACTCGCTCATCCCGAAGATCGTATGGATACAGTCGCCGCCGTGGATCCCGACGACCTCGAGCAGGAGGCTCTAGCCGCCGCGGCCGAGGCGAGCTCGCTCGCCGCCCTCGACGACGTCCGGGTCCGCTACCTCGGTCGTCGCAGCGCACTGAAGCTCGCGCTGCGCGACGTGCGCGACCGCGAGAGCGGGATGACGCTCAACGCCGTGCGCGAGACGGTCGAGTCGGCGCTCGCGGCCCGCCAGGAGGAGCTCGCCCGCGCCGAGCTCGAGGAGCGGCTCGCGACCGAGCGCGTCGACGTGACGCTACCGGCCCAGCTGCTGGGGCCGCCGAAGCTCCGACCACGCGGCACGCTCCATCCGTCGACCCTCGTGCGGCGCGACGTCGAGGACATCTTCCTCGGCCTCGGCTACGAGATCGCCGACGGCCGCGAAGTCGAGACGACGCGATACAACTTCGACGCCCTCGGCTTCCCCGAGTGGCATCCGGCCCGCTCGCCGCGAGCGTCGCTCTTCCTCGACGAGCAGACCGTTCTCCGGACGGAGACGTCACCGGCGCAGATCCACAAGATGGAGGAGCGGCGACCGCCGATCTACATGGTCTCGATCGGCCGCGTCTACCGGCGCGACACGATCGACGCGACCCACTTCCCGATCTTCCACCAGTTCGAGGGGCTCGCGATCGACAAGGCCATCACGATGGCTGACCTCAAGGGGACGCTCCTGCAGGTGATGCGGGAGCTCTACGGACCGGAGCGCGAGCTTCGCTTCCGCACGCACTATTTCCCCTTCACCGAGCCGTCGATGGAGCCGGACGTCTCGTGCTTCAACTGTGGCGGTGCGGGCTGCCACATCTGCAAGCACTCCGGCTGGATCGAGATGGGCGGCTCGGGGATGGTCGATCCCCACCTCTACGAGTTCGTCGGCTGGGGCGAAGAGGAGTACACGGGCTTCGCCTTCGGGATGGGGATCGAGCGGACCGCGCAGCTGCGCTACGGCATCGCCGGCATCCGCCCGTTCTGGGAGAACGACCTGCGCTTCCTGCGCCAGTTCCGATGAGGGTCCCGCTCAGCTGGCTACGCGAGTACGTGCGCGTCGAGGGCGGCGCGCAGGAGATCGCGGACGCGCTCTCGATCTCGACGGCCGAGGTGCACGGGGTTCACCGCGTGGGCATCTCCGGAGACCTCGAGCTCTTCCGCGTCGGGCACGTGCTCGAGGCCGAGAAGCACCCGGACGCCGACCGGCTGCAGCTGACGTCCGTAGACGTGGGGGAGGACCGGCCGTACTCGATCGTCTGCGGCGCCTGGAACTTCGGCGCCGGCGCGAAGGTGGCGGTCGCGCTGCCGGGCGCGACACTTCCGAACGGGCTGACACTCGAGCGGCGCAAGCTGCGCGGCCAGCTCTCGGAGGGGATGATCCTCGCCGAGGACGAACTCGACCTCGGGACGGATCACACGGGGATCATCGTCCTCGACGACGCGCTCGAGGCCGGGACGCCACTCGCCGACGTGCTCCCGCTCGTCGACGAGGTGCTCGACCTCGACCCCACCGGGAACCGCGCCGACCTGTTCGCGGTCTACGGCGCGGCGCGCGAGGTGGCGGCCGTGCTCGGCGGTGAGCTGCTGCCGCTGCCGGGGGAGGAGCCGCGGCGCGACGGCGACGAGTTGGTCGGCATCGGGATCGAGGATCCCGAGGGCTGTCTCCGCTTCGTCGGGCGGACGTTCCGCGACGTCGCGATCGGCGAGTCGCCGCTGTGGCTGAAGGGCCGGCTGCGCCACGCAGGCGTGCGCGCGATCTCGAACGTCGTCGACGTGACGAACTACGTCATGCTCGCGCTCGGCAGTCCGCTCCACGCCTACGACCTCGACCTGCTGCACGGTGGGCTCGTGGCGCGTCGCGCGCGCGAGGGGGAGAAGGTGCGGACGCTCGACGGCGTCGAGCGCACACTGAGCGCGGAGGATCTCGTGATTGCCGACGGCGAGCGCGCTGTCGGGCTCGCCGGGATCATGGGCGGCGAGGAAACGGAGGTCTCCGCCTCGACGACGAACGTCCTGCTCGAGGCGGCGAACTTCGAGCCGATCGGGATCCTGCGCAGCTCCGAGCGGCACGCGCTGCGCACCGAGGGGTCGAATCGCTGGGAGAAGGGCGTCG
>VAXA01000271.1 GCA_005883365.1 Actinomycetota bacterium | reverse complement strand
TGCTGCATCGCGTAGGCCTCCGGAGGCAGCCGGTCCCGCAAGAGGTTCTCGAGCAGCAGCTCGCCGAAGCCGCCGCGGGCCTTCGGAGGGCGCAGGACTTGCTCGAGTCGGCCCAGATCTTTCGCGCGCTCGTTCACCTCGGCCATCACCGTCGTGACCTGGCCGAGCCTCTCGTGGATCTTCGTCGCGGTCTCGCCGCTGCTCGCCAGGCGGCGGTCGAGCGTCTCGGTGACGTCGGCCATCCGGCGGTCCATCTCCGAGGTTCGCTCTCCCAGCTGGCGCGCGGTTTCCTCGCGCAACGAGGCGAGCTGGGCTCCGATGACGCGGGGGAGCCAGACAGCCGCCGCGACGAGCGCGAGGAGGACGAGAGCGATGAGCAGTCCGACGATCATTGGGGCGCCGAACCCTAGAGACACGGTCGGACGGATCCGGCGGACCACGAAAATGCCGGCCCCAACGAACCCGTAAGTCCATTGGAACCGGCTCGCAGAGCCTACTCGGGCGGGCGTTCGGAGGTCAAGCAAGAAAAGCGCGCTCTTTGCGCACTTTCGAACGCGAGCCGCGCTGCTACGAGTGCGCGAGCGCCGCGTCCAGCGCCTGCTCGGTTTCCGCCAGGGTCGGCGACTGGTTCGCGGCTATCTGCTGAGGAGTCAGGACGTTCTGCAAGTTGCCGTCCGTTCGCCCGACGAGCACGGTCGGGGTCCCGGTCACATGCCCCTTCGCGGCGAGCTTGTCGACGTCGCTCGCGATCGACTTCGCCGCGGAGCTGTTGGCGTCCTTCTGCCACTGAGCCAGGTTGAGGCCGGTCACGCTGGCCGCGATGTTCGCCATCATCTGGCCGTTCAACCAGCCGCTCTCCTCTGCTCCTTGGTTGTCGTAGAGGACCTTCGCGTACTGGAAGCCCTTGTTCTGGGCCGCTGCGGCGATCAGGCCGAGGCGGCCGCTGAACGACTGTGAGCCCGCGCCGCCGAGGAAAGCCCAAGGCTGCAGGTGCAGTTGCACCTTGCCGGTGCGGATGTACTTCTGGACGATCGTCGGCAGATTGTTGACCTCGTAGAACTGGCAAATCGGGCACTGGACGTCGATGAACATCTCCATCTCGACGGGCGCGCTGGGCTTGCCGAGCACGAGGCCGGTCTGTGGGATCCCCTTGAAGAGATCGTTCGCTTCGCCCGCGCCCTGGAGCGCGACCGGGTTGGCTTGACTTCCGATCGCAGGCAGCCCCTGGAGGTCCTTCTTCGTGACCGTCCCGGAGCCGCTGCTGCCCCCGCTGCCCAGGACCACGCCGAGCACGATCGCAATCACCGCGACGAGGGCCACTCCGCCCGCGATCGCGAGCGCACGCGGCGACGCCTGCCGCGGGCGGACCCCGCCGACGCCCTTCGAGCGAACGGGCGGCGGTGTGCGTTGGGCGGCCTGACGCCGCTGCTGTTTTGCCCTCTTACCGCTCGGCATGCGCCGGAAGGGTAGCCGGTGCAGCGGTCGCCTCGGCCTCCCCAGCGGACGCGAGGACCAAGAATCCGATGAGAAGCAGGAAGGCGGTGAGGGCGAGGGTCGGGATCGTGAGATAGCCGAAACCGTGGTTGGCGATCCAGTTGGTGCCGCAACCTCCGGGCGCAGAAAGGCTGCATGCCTTCGGCTCCTCGATCACGCCACGCTCGATCAGCATGTGATAGATCGAGGTGCCGGCCCCGACGACCGGGAGCGGGACGAGGAAGCGAGCTGCCCGATTGTCACCGCGCGCGGCGATGAACAGCGTCAGGATCGAGAGCGGGTACATGAGGACCCGCTGGAACCAGCAGAACTCACAGGGGATGAAGCCCGCGATCTGCGAGTAGAAGAGGCTGCCGCCTGTCGCGATCGCGGCGACGATGAAGGCTCCCCACAGTTCGTAGCCCCACAGCAGGCGGCGAACCCAGTCGAGAGGGCCCCGGATGCCCGCGAGCGCCAGCAGGCCGACGACGATCCCCAGGCCGACGAGCACCTGCCCGACGACGCCGAGGACGGAGAGGGCGATCACGGTGTCCTGCGTCATCCGGCGGCAGGGTATCGGTCGATGCTGCGGGCGTTACGCTGACTACGCCGGGGTGGCGGAACTGGTCAGACGCGCCCGACTTAAAATCGGGTGGCCCTCGGGCCGTGCGGGTTCAA
>VAXA01000270.1 GCA_005883365.1 Actinomycetota bacterium | reverse complement strand
GACGACGAGGCCGCGAGCCTCGGCGTGGACGTCTCGCGTGCGCGCCTGGCGATCGTCGTCGCGGCGACGCTGGGGACGGCGGCGGCCGTCTCGGTGAGTGGCCTGATCGCGTTCGTCGGGATCATCGTCCCGCACACAATCCGCCTGCTCGTCTCGACGAGCTATCGCGCGGTCTTGCCGCTTTCGCTCGTCGCCGGCGCGGGATTTCTCGTGCTCGCGGACGTCGTCGCGCGGACCGTGCTCTCGCCGTCCGAGCTGCCGATCGGCGTCGTCACCGCCTTCCTCGGCGCGCCGTTCTTCGCCGTCGTCCTCCGCACGGCGCGCGGAGCGAGATGATCGAGACGCGGGACCTCTGGGTGCGGTTCGGGCCGGTCGCGGCCGTGCGCGGCCTCTCCCTTCGCGCGGAGGCCTGCGGCTGGACGGCGCTGATCGGACCGAACGGTGCCGGGAAGACGTCGGCGCTGCGCGCACTCGCCGGCCTCGCCCATTACGAGGGCGAGGTGCTGCTGGACGGACGGGACGCGCGTCGCCTCGGGCGCCGCGCCGTCGCCCGGCTCGTCGCCTTCGTCCCGCAGAAGCCCGAGACGCCGGCGGCGCTGACCGTTGCGGAATACGTCCTCCTCGGCCGCACGCCGCACATTCCGTACTTCGGCGGTGAGGGTCGCCGCGACCGCGAGGCGGCGGCGCGGGCCCTACGCCGCCTCGAGCTCGAGCGTTTCGCGGAGCGTCCGCTCGGTTCGCTCAGCGGCGGCGAGCTGCAGCGTGCGGTGCTCGCGCGCGCGCTCGCGCAGGAGGCACCGGTGCTGCTGCTCGACGAGCCGACGACGGCCCTCGATCTCGGGCGCCAGCAGCTCGTGCTCGAGCTCGTCGACGCGCTGCGCGGTGACGGGCTGACGGTCGTGACGACGATGCACGACCTCACGCTCGCCGGCCAGTACGCCGAGCGGCTCATCCTGCTCGACGCCGGCTCGGTCGTGGCCGAGGGAACGGCCGCGGAGGTCCTCTCGGCGCCGAACGTCGCGGCCCACTACGGCGCGAACATCCGCGTGGTGGAGGACGAGGCAGGCGTCTTCATCCTTCCGCTTCGCACTCGGTAGACTCGCCCGCGGCGCCCTGCGCCGCTCTATGCGCGACTGATCCGTCTCATCCGACCCCTGTTCTGTCCAACTCGTTGGAGGTCGTCGCGCATGTCTCGCCTGACCGGCTCGCTCGTCGCGGCCGGAGTCTCGAAGTCGTACGGAGCCGAGCCCGTCCTCACGGACGTCAGCCTCGTCGTGCCGCCGCGCGCACGGATCGGGCTCGTCGGCCCGAACGGCGCCGGCAAGTCGACGCTGCTCCGCCTGCTAGCAGGCCTCGAGGAGCCCGACGCGGGACGCATCCGGCGTACTCCGGCGGCGCTCGCGGTCGGCTACCTCGCGCAGGAGCGGGATGGTGCCGGCGCGCGCTCGGGCGGCGAGGAGGCGCGTGCGGCGCTCACCGCCGTCCTCCGCGGCGGCTTCGACGTCCTCCTGCTCGACGAGCCCACGAACGACCTCGATTTCGCCGGCCTCGCCTGGCTCGAGCGCGCGCTCGCGTCGCATCCCGGCTCGGCCGTCGTCGTCTCCCACGACCGCGCCTTCCTCGATCGCACCGTCACGCGCATCGTCGAGCTCGACGAGTGGACGCGCGGCGCGACCGAGTACAGCGGCGGCTGGAGCGAGTACGAGGCCGAGCGCGTGCGGCGCCGCGACCGGCATCACCGCCGCTGGGAGGCCTCGGTCACCGAGCGCCGGCGGATCGAGGAGCAGGCGCGCCGCATGGCCGAGTGGGAGCGGCGCGGCTACGGCCAGGGGCGCAAGAAGAAGAAGTCGAAGGACGTGAAGCGCACGTACGGCGCGAAGCTCGCGCGCGTCGAGACGGTGGAGAAGCCGTACGAGCCGTGGGAGCTCCACCTCGCGCTTGCGCCTGCGGCTCGCAGCGGCGACGTCGTCGTCCGGCTCGAGCATGCCGTCGTCGAGCGAGGCACGTTCACGCTCGGCCCGCTCGATCTCGAGGTGGGCTGGGGCGAGCGTCTCGCGATCGCCGGGCCGAATGGGAGCGGCAAGACGACGCTGCTCGACGCGCTGCTCGGTCGACTCCCGCTCGCGGCCGGCAGTCGTTTGCTCGGCGCGGGAGCCGTCCTCGGTGAGCTCGAGCAGGATCGCGCAGCACTCACCGGGCCGCAGACGCTGCTCGAGGTCTTCCGCGACTTCGAGGAGGGAATGGCACGCACGCTGCTCGCGAAGTTCGGCCTCGGCGCCGACGACGTCTTGCGCGCTGCCTCGTCGCTCTCGCCAGGCGAGCGCACACGCGCCGGCCTTGCGCTGCTCACCGCCCGCGGAGTGAACTGCCTCGTGCTCGACGAGCCGACCAACCACCTCGACGTCAAGGCGATCGAGGAGCTCGAGCGCACTCTCGCGGGCTACGACGGCACCGTGATCCTCGTCACCCACGACCGCCGCTTCCTAGAGGCCTTCGCGGCCGGCCGTACCATCGAGCTGTGACTCCAACGGCAGCGATCCTCACGATCGGGAACGAGCTCGT
>VAXA01000063.1 GCA_005883365.1 Actinomycetota bacterium | reverse complement strand
GGAGAAGCTCGGCTGATGGATGTCTCGCCGCTCTTCGGTCTCCGGCTGCGGACGCCGCGGCTCGAGCTGCGCTTGCCGACACGTGAGGAGCTCGAGGCGCTGCGCGAAGTCGCGCTCCAGGGGATCCATCCGCCGGAATTCATGCCGTTCACGGTGGCATGGACGGACGACGCCGAGCTGGCGGAGTTCCTCGACTACCACGAGATGCGCCGGCGACAGTGGAGTCGTGACGCGTGGCACCTCGAGCTAGGGGTCTGGCTGGAGGACGAGCCGGTCGGCGTCCAGGCCATCGAGAGCACGAGCTTCGCGAAGACGCGCACGGTGGGAACCGGCTCCTGGCTGGGACAACGCTTTCAGCGGCGCGGCGTTGGGACAGAGATGCGGACGGCGGTGCTCGAGCTCGCGTTCCGCGGTCTGGGCGCCGAGCTGGCGCGCTCCGGCGCGATCGACGGCAACGACGCCTCGCTGCGGGTCTCGGAGAAGCTCGGCTATCGGATCATCGGGCGCGGAACGGTCCAGCCGCGGGGCGTCGATACACCGCACACGGACGTCGAGCTACGGCGAGAGGACTGGCAGCCGCCGCTCGCGGTCGAAATCAAGGGGCTCGCGACGTGCCTGCCGCTCTTCGGCTTTTCGTCTGACTAGCAACCAGCGCCGGAACCTCTGCCGCCCGGCGACCTCGTCGGCTTCGCGCCACTGGCGCTGCAGTTCCTGGCTTCTCAGCGCGACCGAGACACGCTCGGCGTGGTCGATCGCTCAGGTACGCGAGGTGACAGGCGAAGCAAGCACGCCATCAGGGTACGCGTAGAGCGAAACCCCGCGCTACTGCGCGGTCTGCCACCAAAGTGCCCGAAAGACGACCACGCGACTGAAGGACGTGCCGTCGATCTGGTAGGCATAGCACCCCGGGCCGCGGAGGCGGGTGTAGGACGCCCTGAAACGCGTGCCCTTAGGCGGCACCGGACTGCTCGGTGAGCCGTCGCTGGTCCGCTGGCGGCCGATGCGGATACTCAACGGCGGGACGTCGCCTCGGTCGAACCGGACACGGCCCGGCCCGTCGACACGTGCCCCGCGGATCAGCACCGGTCCGCGGTAGGACGGGCGCACGAACCAGAGGACCTTCTGTCCCGCCCACGCGGTGCTGTCGAAGTTGTGCGCGGGCGCGAGGTGGAGCTCCCCGGCGGGCAGTCCGATCGGGTACGCCGGGCCCTTGCCGATCCCATCGCCGACACCGAAGCGTGACCCGAACGGGATGCGGCGGTCGACGTGGGAGACCGGGCACGGCGCACCGGGAGCGAGGTGAGGGACGTGCAGCGGCCTGAACAGCGGTGAGCGAGCTCGGCCGGCAGACGATGCTGTCGCCACGAGCGCAGCGCTACCGGCTCCGACAAGCGCCAACACGAGCAGCCGTCGTGTCACAGCGCACGAACTCTAGCGCGGTGCGTCGAGCCGCATTACGACGCGCTTGCTCGTCTCCCGCACCAGCGCGAAGCCCGCCGACTCGAAGAGCTCGACATGTCCCATGTAGTTCGCGCGGTCGGACTTGTGCGGATAAGCCTCGAGCGAGCTCGCGCCACGGGCGAAGGCGTGCTCGACCGCAGCGGCGAGGAGCGCCCCCGCGATCCCCTGCCGCTGGGCGTTCTTGTCGACCGTGAAGCAGACGAGCGACCAGACGGCGCCTCCGCCGCCCGTCTCCCGCGGCCGGTACTGGGGTGAGTGCAGCAACGGCGGGAACTCCTCGCGCGGGCCGAGCGAGACCCAGCCCACCGGCTCGCGGTCGTCGTAGGCGAGCAGCCCGGGCTCGCGGCCGCTGCCGACGAGCTTCGCCATCGCGCGCTTCTTCGGCTCGCCGTGCTCGAGCGAGCGGTCGCGCCAGTACATGCACCAGCAGCCGTAGGCCGGGACGTCGCGATAACCGCCACGCGGGCCGCGCTGCTCGAAGAGCGTGCACATGTCCGTCCAGCGATCGGGCGTGACAGGAACGACGCGGAGGCTCACGTCACGAGCTCCAGCCGCGGGTTGTCGCGCAGCCGCCGCCCGAACTTGCCGGACGGCTGCCCGTCCGTCATGACGACGTCGGCGGTGAAGTCGTTGGCGCCGCGGATGAGCGAGGAGCCGACGCCGTAGGCGTCCACCGGGACGCCCCGCTCCTCGAAGTCACGGATCTTCTCCACGGTGAAGCCGCCGGAGACGACGATCCGCACGTGACCGAAGCCTGCGGCGTCGAGCGCGTCGCGCACCTTCCGGACGAGCCGCTCGTTCACCCCGGTCGGCCTGAAGTCGCCCATCTCCTCCCACAGCGAGCGGTCGACGAGCGTCTCGGACGTGTCGAGCCTGACACCCCAGAGCCGGTCGCCCAGCGCCTCCGCCACAGCTAGCGCCGTCTGCACCGAGTCGTTCTCGAAGTCGACGAGGACGGTCACGGACATGTCCGGCGGCGCCCATTCGGCGAACTTGCGTGCGGCGAGAACGGTGTCCCCGCCGTACGCCGCGATGAGGGAGTGCGGCACCGTGCCGATCGCGCGGCCACCCCACCACGACGCCTGCTCGTCGCTCGTGACGCCGATCTCGAAGCCGGTGACCTGCCCGGCCACGTAGGCCGCGTATCCGTCGCCGGCCTGCACGCGATGGTGGTCGAAACGGGCCGGCATGAAGATGATCGGCTTGCCGTGTGCCGCTTCGAGCACGCGCACGACGTTCGCCGTGATCAGCGTCCGCCGCGCAAGCGTGCCGAGGTAGACCGTCTCGAGGTGCGCGAACGCCGTGTAGTCGCCCTCGATCGTCAGTGCGGTCTCCCACGGCTCGAGGCGGTCGCCGTCGTACAGCGCGCGGATCGTCAATCCGTCAGGCGCGTGGGAGCAGAGCTTCAGGATCGCGATCGCTTCATCCACCCCGCCGAGCCAGGCGTCGTTCTTCTGGAAGACCTGGACGACGACGTGCGGATGTCGGCCGTCGGCGAGGAGCGTCGAGCGAGCGTGGTTGAAGTACGCGTCGGTGTACCAGCCCGCGCGCATCTTCTCGACGGGGAGGTCGAAGACCTCGGGAGCGAGACGCTGCCTACTGGGCTGAGGCATGCTCGAGCTCGAGGCACGCTGCCAGCGCCGCCTCGGCCACCTCGAGCTGTTCCGCACTCGGCTCGGCGGTCGAGAAGCGGTGCTGGAGCTCGTGCCCCGGCTTCGCGAGCGCCTGTGCGAGCGGGTGCGACGGGTTCCGCGTCATCCAGCCGAAGAGTTCGGTGGCCGCCGCAATCGCGCCGAGCTGCGCAGCCGCCTGCGCTTGCCGACGGAGGCGGTCCGGCGCCAGTCCTGCAAGAAGGTTGCCCGCCGCCGACGTCGCGATGAGCGGCCCGACCAGATGCCCGCCGCAGCGCTCATGCTCGCGCGTTGCGCGCTTGCCGTGCTCGTAGCTGCCGATCGATATGTGCTCCGCGCCGTGGTAGGCCGCCAGCTCGCCCCCGCGGACCGCGAGCACCGCGGGCGCGACGGTGGCGACCGCGGCCAGCAGCTCCCGCGCGAGCGGACGTACCCCCGACTCGCGCAGGCCGCGGATGAATGCCGCGGCCCCGAGCATCGACGCGAGCGCGCGCGGGTTCTCCAGCGGCAGCTTCGCCGCCGGGAGCTTGGCCTTCACCTGCGGCAGCAGGGCGAGCGCCTCGGCGAGCCGGGCCGGGCCGCGCAGGAGCGGGTTCTGCACCCGCGAGGCCTGGAAGCGCTTCCGCGCCGACGCGACCTCGATCCGCCCGTCCTCGTGCCGGATCGCGCAGGCCCAGGCGTGCGGCCCGTGCACGAGCACGCCGTTCGGGAGCGCCATGCCGCCGAGCCGGATCTTCTCCTTGGCCATCGCGAGAAGGGTAGTCGGCTCAGCCGAGCATGGCGCGCGCCGCGTGGCGGAGCCAGCCGACCGCGAGCTCGAGGTCAGAGACCGGGATCCGCTCGTCGGCCGAATGGACGAGCGATGTGGCGACTTCGGACGGCAGCTCACCTGTCGCCGGGAAGAAGCCGTACGCGACCGTGTCGAATGCGGCGCGCAGGTAGTGGCTGTCGGTGAAGCCGGCGCACGCGAGCGGCGCAGCCTTCGCGCCCGGCTCAGCCTCGGCGACCCACTCCTCGAGCGCTCGCCACAGAGGCGTGTCGAGCGGCGAGCGCGTGCCGCCGCGTGCCTCCTCGACCCACTCGAGCTCGTACTCGACGTCGCCGCCGAGAACTGCCCGCACGAGCGGCTCCACGTGCTCGGGGTGCTGGCCGGGCAGGAGCCGGCAGTCGACCTCGACCTCGCAAATGGCGGGGATGACGTTTCGCTTGAGCGACGCCGAGACCATTGTCGGCGAGAAGGTCGGCGCAAGGAGGGCCTCGACGATGTCGGCGCCCGAGCCGGACACGTGCCGCGTCCGTGCGACTGCCTCGAGCGCAGGCGGCACCTCGTCGAGCACGACGGAGAGGAAGCCTTCGACCTCCGGGCCGAGCTGCGGCTCCGGCCGAAAAGCCGCGAGCCGCTCGATCAGCCGCGCCGCCTTGACGAGCGCGTTGTCGGCGATGCCCGGCATCGAGGCGTGGCCCGAGCGTCCGCGCACCCGCAGCCGGAACGGCGCGGTCATCTTCTCCGCCACGGTCGCCTCGTAGATCGGCCGGCCGTCCTCGAGCTCGCTCCGTTCCCCGCCGCCCTCGTTGATCGCGAAGTCGCAGCGAACGGCATCGGGATGCTCCTCGCACAGCCATTCGAGGCCGAAGCCGTCGCCGACCTCCGCGTCTGCGGTCGCCGCGAAGATCAGGTCGCCGCTCGGCCGGAAGCCATCGCGCGCGAGCGAGGCGATCGCCACGGCGTTCGCCGCGACCTGCCCCTTCATGTCGAGCGCCCCTCGTCCCCAGACCTGCCCGTCACGCAGCTCACCCGCAAACGGCGGCACAGACCACTCGGCAGGGTCGGCGAGGACGACGTCGGTGTGCGAGAGGAAGAGGAGTGACGGACCGTCGCCGCCGGGGATTCGCGCCACGAGGTTCGCCCGCTCCGGCACCCTCGCGATCAGCTCGCAGGCGACAGCGCTGGCGTCGAGGTAGTCGCGAAGCAGCTCGGCCGCGGCGGTCTCGTTGCCCGGCGGGTTCGTCGTGTCGACGCGGATCAGACGCTGCAGGAGGTCGGTGACCTCGTCCCGCAGCGCCGTCGCGCTCATCGGCGCGTCCCGAGCACGAGCAGGTACTCGCGCTCGAGCACGCCCGGCGCGAGAGCTTCGAGATAGACGCGCTCGGCACGTGCGCGCGCTGCATCGTCGAGGCCGGCGAGCCAAGCCCGTAGCGGCGGCATCGACGACGAGGCGAGCTCCCAGAGCTCTTCTTCCGAGCCTGCCTCGACGCGCCAGTTGCCCGTCTGCAGCTCGAGCTCGAAGGCATCGCCGAGCAGCGCCCGCACGTGCTCCTCCTTCGACCACTCGCGCGCGTCCGCGTCCTCGATGGACGTCCGGCCGGCCCTCGCATGTACCTGCGTCCACTCGTCCGCCGGCCAGGCGGTGAGCACGAGCCGGCCCACCGGTCGGCAGACACGGGCGAGCTCGGCCGCGGTGCGCTCGTGGTCGGGCGCGAAGATTGCGCCGAAGGCAGACACGACCGCGTCGAACGCCGCATCGGCGTACGGAAGCTGCTGGCAGTCGCCCTCGTCGAACTGGATCGCGAGGCCCTCGGAGCCCGCCGCGCGGCGAGCCTTCGCCAGCTGGTCGGCCGAGATGTCGATGCCGACGACATCCGCGCCGGCGCGAGCCGCCCGCAGCGCCACGCCGCCCGTGCCGCAGGCGACATCGAGCACCCTCGCGCCCGGCCCGATCTCGAGCGCGGCCACGACGCGGTCATGGATCGGCGCGAAGGTCTCGGCAATACGCTCGTAGCTCGCGCCGCTCCACGCGTCGGCGACAGACCCAGTCACATTTCCCGCTTCGGCGCCGGCCAAGCCGGCACCTTCGCTCTTGGGCGTGCTCCGTCAAGCCTACGCACGCGGCGGAGCATACTGCCGTCGTGGGCGACCTCTTCTCCGACGCCGCCGATGCGCGCGCAAGCGAGGTTGCGCCGCTCGCGCAGCGGCTGCGGCCGGCGAGCCTCGGCGAGTTCGTCGGCCAGCAACACGTCCTCGGCGAGGGCTCCGCGCTGCGGCGGGCGATCGAGGAGGATCGCGTCCACTCCTCGATCCTGTACGGGCCGCCCGGCAGCGGCAAGACGACGCTCGCTCGAATCGTCGCCGCCTCGACCGGTGCGGCGTTCGAGGAGCTGTCAGCGGTCTCGGCGACCGTGAAGGACGTACGCGAGGTGCGAGCGCGAGCGCGAGAGCGGCTCGGCACGACCGGCCGGCGCACGATCCTCTTCCTCGACGAGATCCACCGCTTCAACAAGGCGCAGCAGGACGCGCTGTTGCCGGGGGTCGAGTCGGGGCTCGTGACGCTGATCGGCGCGACGACCGAGAACCCGTACTACGAGGTCAACTCGGCGCTCATCTCCCGCACGCAGGTGTACGAGCTCGAGCCGCTCGCCGAGGAGGAGCTCGCCGAGATCGTTCGGCGTGGCGCCGCCGAGCTGGACGTCGAGCTGGAGGACGAGCTCGTCGCGCTCCTGACGCGGAGGGCGGGCGGCGATGCGCGGACCGCGCTCAACGTCCTCGAGCTCGCCGCCGCGACGGCGAAGGCGGAGGGGTCGAGTGTGACGGAGGCGCACGTGGAGGACGCTGCCCGCAAGCCGCCGCTCGTCTACGACAAGGCCGGCGACGCCCACTACGACTTCACCTCCGCCTTCATCAAGTCGATGCGGGGCGGCGACGCCGATGCGGCCGTCTACTACCTCGCCGCGATGCTCGAGGGTGGCGAGGACGCGCGCTTCATCGCGCGGCGGATGGTCGTGCTCGCCTCCGAGGACATCGGCAATGCCGATCCGCGGGCGCTGCTCGTCGCAGTCGCGGCGGCGCAGGCGGTCGAGCACGTCGGCCTGCCCGAGGCGCGCCTCAACCTCGCCCAGGCGGCGATCTACCTCGCGCGTGCGCCGAAGTCGAACGCGAGCTATCTCGCACTGAACCGGGCGACGGCGGACGTCCGGGAACGCGGAGCGGCGCGGCCGCCGAAGGCGCTGCGCGACGGCTCCTGGTACGGCCGCAGGCTCGGGCACGGCGAGGGCTACGTCTATCCGCACGACGATCCGCAAGGCTTCGAGACGAGCTACCTGCCGGAAGAGCTCGAAGGCCGCCGCTACTACGAGCCATCCGGCAACGGCGAGGAGAGCGCGGAGGAGAACGCCTCGTAGGCGTCGCTGCCGAAGACCGCGAAGATCACGAGCTCGAGCGACTGGGACTCGAAGCGCCGCGCATCCTCGACCATGACACGAGCGCACTCGGCGAGCGCGAAGCCGCCGATTCCCGTGCCGAATGCGGGCAATGCGAGCGAACGGCAACCGAGCTCGTCGGCGAGCTCGAGACACGAGCGCGTGGTGCGACGGACGAGGTCCCCATCCGTCCGCAGATCCTGTCCCATCACCGCGCCGTGGATCACCCAGCGCGCGGGAAGCCGTCCGGCTGTGGTCGCGACCGCGCTGCCGATGTCGATCGGCGCCTGCTGAGCGCGGCGACTCCTCGCTTCGCTCGTCGCCCGGCTACGTCGGCTGCTGCGTCCTCGGTCGCACCGATAGAAACACCGCTATCGGCGCTCCCTGCGTCCTTGCCTCGCGACGCCCATCGCACCCCTGCAACGAGCACCATTCCGCCAAGACCTCCTAGAGGATGCGCGCGCCGAGCGCCGAGGCCACGAGCTCGACGGCGAGCTGTCCCGTCGCGTTCTCGCGGTCGAGGATCGGGTTGACCTCGACGACGTCCATCGAGTCGAGCAGGCCGGATTCGGCGACCGTCTCCATCGCGAGGTGCGCCTCGCGATACGAGAGCCCGCCCCGCACCGGAGTGCCGACGCCGGGCGCGTAGTCGGGATCTACGACGTCCATGTCGAACGAGAGGTGAAGGAAGGCCGCGCCGGACGCGTGCGCGAGCGCCTCGTGCATGCACGGCTCGACGCCGATCCGGTCCATCTCGCTCATGGTGAAGACCCTCGCCTCGAGCTTGTGCAGGAGCTCGCGCTCCCCGTCGTCGAGCGAGCGGACGCCGACGAGCGCGAGCTTCCCCGGCTCAACCGCGGGCAGCGGCCAGCCGTCGCGCCGGAACTCGTCACCGGCGAGCCCGAGCGCGGCGGCGAGCACCATCCCGTGGACGTTCCCGGTCGGCGACGTCTCGGGAGTGTTGAGGTCGCCGTGGGCGTCGACCCAGACGACGCCGCCCGATCCCCGCGCCTGGGCCATCCCGACGAGCGAGCCCAGCGCGACGGAGTGGTCGCCGCCGAGCACGAGGGGCAGTGCTCCGCGCCCGGCGGCGCTCGCCACCAGGCCGGCGAGCCGGTCGCAGAGGTCGAGGATCTGCTCGAGGTACCGCGCGCGCTCGTCGCCCATTGCCGTCGTCTCCACGACCGGCGAGATGACGTTGCCCGAGTCGGTGACCCGCACGCCGAGCTTCTGCGCGAGTTGCTGTTCGAGACCGGCGTAGCGGATCGCGGATGGGCCCATGTCGACCCCGCGCCGCCCGGCGCCGAGGTCGAGCGGCGCACCGATCACGGCGACCTCGCGGGCCGGAGCCTCGACGCTCACGGCGGGGAGGCTAACGGGGCCGGCGGCGAGCGCCGGGGCTACACTGACCGCCGCCCAGCCGCGGCGAGGTAGCTCAGCTGGTAGAGCACTCGGCTGAAAACCGGGGTGTCGCCGGTTCGAGTCCGGCCCTCGCCATTTTTTTGGCGCTCGTCCGCTTCCTCGGTGCGGGCTCGCTTCGCTCGCGTGCACTGGCGCTGTGCTTTCCACTCGCGCTAGTGCCGCGCCCGCGGATGTCGGTCGCGGCACGGGAAACAGAAAGCCTGGATCGCGCCCGTGTTGTTGGGTTGCGGGATTTCTTCGCAAAGAGGCCTTTTTAGCTTCCGCGTCACGGGTCTGTAACACGTCCAGGGAGGACACGCCAGAGATGAGCACGTTCGCCTCGACGCTCCAGGGTGGGGGTTTGCTGGAGCGCTACTTCGCCTTCGCTGCGCGAGGAACGACATTCGCACGGGACACGATGGCCGGCGCCACGACGTTCGTCGTGATGTCGTACATCATCTTCCTCAACCCGATCATCCTGACCGGGGCCACGCCAAAGTTCGGCGCACCGCTCGCGTTCTCGGCGGTGCTCACGAGCACCTGTCTCGTTGCCGGCGCCATGTCGATGCTGATGGGGCTCGCGACGAACTACGCGTACGCGATCGCGCCCGGCCTGGGCCTCAACGCGGTCGTGGCCTATGGCCTCGTCGCGAGCGGGAAGGCGAGCTTCCCGGAAGCGATGGGACTCGTCGTGCTCGAGGGCGTAGCGATGGTGCTGCTTGCCGTGAGCGGGCTGCGCGAGCTGATCTTCAAGGCGATTCCGCTCGAGCTGAAGAAAGCGATCGCGATCGGCATCGGACTCTTCATCGCCTTCATCGGCCTCTACAACTCCGGGATCGTGGCGTCCGTCCCGGCGAACGGAACGCCGGTCCAGCTCGGCAGCTTCACGACCTGGCCGATCTTCGTCGCCATCTTCGGGATCCTCTTCACGTTCGCGATGCGGGCGATCCGCTTCCGCGGCGACCTGATCGTCGGGATCATCGGCACGACCGTCGTCGCCACGGTCATCAACGCGCTCGTCAGCCATCACCGCGTGTTCGGCACCTCGACGGCCACCTGGCCCGGCTGGCATCACCTGTATGCGTCGCCGAACTTCCACCTGCTGGGCAAGATCAGCATGCACTCGTTCTCGAGCACGCAGCTCGGCGTGTTCGCGTCGCTCGTCTGGGTCTTCTCGCTCTTCCTGAGCGACTTCTTCGATTTCTCAGGGACGGCGATCGGTGTAGGGAAGCAGGCCGGCTACGTCGACCAGGACGGCAACATCCCGAATTTCAAGAAGGCGCTGGTCGTCGACGGCCTCGCGGCCGTCGCGGGCGGCGCGGCGTCGGCCTCGTCGGCGACGACGTACATCGAGTCGGGCTCCGGCGTGGCGGCCGGCGGCCGCACCGGCTGGGTCGCGGTGGTCGCGGGAGTCCTCTTCTTCCCGTTCATCTTCATCTCGCCGCTGATCGGGATGGTTCCGGCGCAAGCGACGGCAGCAGCGCTGATCGTGGTCGGCTGGCTCATGATCTCGACCCTGACCGAGATGGAGGGCGAGGCCGAGGGCACGGCTGCGTCGAAGCTCGCGGGGATCGACTTCCACGACCTCGCGATCGGGCTCGCGGCGGCGCTCACGATCGTGGTCATGCCGTTCACGTACTCGATCACGAACGGAATCGGCTTCGGCTTCATCACCTACACCCTGATCTGCGCAGCAAGGCGCGAGTGGAAGCGGATCCACCCGTTCATGTGGATCGTGACCGCGGCGTTCGTCCTCTACTTCCTCGTGCCGTTCCTCCAGCAGCACGTCAGCTGGTTCGGCGGGCATCTCGCGTAGCGAGCAAAGCGAGGCCCCCGTTGACGCTTGCGCGTTCTCGGGGGCCTCAGGTCGTTCGGACCGGTGCGACCGTGTCGCGGACGACCGTTGCCCGGACCCTAACTCCTCCTCGCCCGAAATGCCGTGGCCGGATCGGCCGAAAATTCCGCAAATTCCGCGAAGCCGCGGCGGACTAGCTCCTCGCGGAGCCGCTCCGGCGGGACGTAGATCGGCGTCTCGGCGCCCCTGGAGGACGAGAGCACGAGCGTTCCTCCCGGCGCGACGACCCGGGCGAGCTCGTCGAAGAAGGGGATCATGTTCGAGAGGACCGCGAGCTCGAAGTCGCTGTCCGGGCAGGCGAGCGCGGCGGCGTCGCCGACCTCGAAGCGGACGCGACCGGCCAGCTCGGGCGGCAGCTTCCGCCGCGCCTCCTCGATCATCCCCGGGCTGATGTCGATGCCGACGACCTCGGCCTCGGGATAGCGCTCGGCGAGCGCGGTCGACACGACACCCGTGCCGGTGCCGAGGTCGAGCACGCGCCTGGGCGGCGGCACGTCGGCCAACGCGAGCTCGAGTGCCCAGAGGTGGTGCGGGCCGATCCGCGTCGCCCACGTCGGTGCGAGCCCGTCGAACATGGCACGTAGCGGACGGCGAAAGAGCCGCCAGAGCATCGGCCGCCGCACGACCGCGTCGGTCGCCATGCGGGCGAATCGCTGGCCGTTGATCACCGCGCCGCGAGGTCGAGGACGATCTCGCTCCCCTCCTCGACGCGGAGGAGCTGGGCGGCGCTGCCCCGCGAGACCGCGAGGGCGAGACTGCCGTAGCTGTCCTCGTAGAGGATGAGCGAGCCGCGCGGGGCGTCTGCGAACGTCCGGGCGGAGACGGCGTAGAACCGGTCGCCGCGGGAGGTGAGCTCGACGCGGGTGCCGGCCGTGAGCTCCACGCCTTCCAGGTGCTCCCGCCTGACGTTGAGCGCGACGTTGCCGAAGCGGTCGACGACCAGAGCGATCGCCCGGATGCGGTTGTGTCCAACCTCCGGCGGTGGGAGCTCGACGCGCACGAGCTCGTCCGGATCGACGGGCGGGCCAAGCTCCTCGAGCGCGAGGCCGGCGGCGAGGTGGGCCGCGGCCGGCGAGAAGAGGTCGCGCCCGTGGAAGGTGCGGGACACCGGCTGCAGCGAGTAGTCGGAGTTGGCGAGCTCGTGCGCCTCGGCGACCCCGCCGAAGCGCTCCGCGGCCGGCAGGAGGAGGCCGTTGTCGGGGCCGACGTGCAGCCGCCCGTCGCGGTCGCGCAGCGCCAGGGCGCGCCTGCCGCTTCCCACGCCCGGATCGACGACGGCCAGGTGGACGCCCGCGGGCATGTACGGGAGCGTATTCGCCAGCACGAGCGCTCCCTGCAGCACGTGCCCCGGGCGGATCCCGTGGGTGACGTCGATGACGCGAGCCTCGGGGGCGATCGTCGCGATGACCCCGTGACACGTGCCGACGAAATCGTCCTGGAGCCCGAAGTCGGTCAGGAAGGTGATGACCACGAGATGGAACGTAATGCCTCGACGAGCCCGTCGAGGTCGTGAGTGGCGGCGACGGCAACGACGTCCAGACCGGCTGCGCGGGCTTCGGCCGCGGTCTGCGGGCCGATGGCGACGACGGGCACGGTCGCCTCGGTCGCCGCAAGCGCCCGGGCCGCTGAGCCGGACATGAGCAGGGCAAGGTCGGCGCTCCGCACGTCCGGCTGGAGCTCGATCGTCCGGTAGAGCGGGAGGAAATCTCCATCGAGGACGTCTCGCCGGGCGCCCTCCGCGGCCGCGAGCAGCACCGTCCCCTCCGGCAACTCGTCGCGCAGACCTTCTTGCGTGTGGGTCGCGGGGACGAGATCGACGCGCAGGCCATGCGATCGCAGCGCCTCGGCCGTCGCCGGTCCGATCGCTGCGATGCGGTTCGCGCTGACGCCGCGACGCGCGAGCTCATGCGCGCCGTTGCGGCTCGTGACCACGAGCCAGTCGTACCCACGAGCGTCGACCGGCTCGTCGTCCAGCGGTTCGACGCGGATCAACTCGCAGAGGATCGCGTCGTGCCCGAGCGACTCGACGCGGACGACGAGCTCCTCACGTGTGACGAGTACTAGCATCCGCCAGCTCCACTCCGAGCGCTGCCGGGTCGTCGCCCGTGCGCCGCTCGATCCAGGACCCGTCCTCCGCGGCGACGAGGCCCGTCAGCGTCGAGCCATCGTGGTGCGCAGCGACGGGAGCGAGACAACCGCCGCCCACCGCCGCCACGACGGCCCGTTCCGCCTCCACACGCTCGCGCGTCTCCGAATCGTCGGCGGCCGCAACGAGATGCTCGTTCCCCGCCCGCACCTGGAGGGCCAGGGCGCCTTGCCCCGCCTCGGGCAGCATCACGTCGGGCTCGAAGCGGTGGCCGATCTCGCGCCCGAGTCCCATCCGGTCGAGCCCACACGCAGCGAGCACGATCGCGTCGAGGCCGCGCTCCCGACGCTTCCGCAGGCGCGTGTCGATGTTGCCCCGCAGCGGCTCGATCGAGAGCGTTTCGTCGAGCGCCAGCAACTGCGCCTTCCGCCGCACCGAAGCTGTCCCGATCCGCATCCCCGGTCGCAGCTCCTCCGCACCGCAGAGCGCGTCCCGCGGATCGTCGCGGCGGAGATAAGCGCCGATCACCAGACCTTCGGGATCCGCCGCGGTCATATCCTTCGCGGAGTGGACGGCGACGTCGATCCGCCGCTCGAGCAGCGCCTCCTCGAGCTCCTTCACGAAGACCCCGCGCGAGCCGATCTCACCGAACGGACGGGAGCGGTCGCGGTCACCGGCCGTCGTGATCGGGACGAGCGCGAGCTCGATGCCGGGCGCTCGCAACGACGAGAGAGCGCGCTCGGCCTGGGTGAGCGCGAGCCTACTGGCGCGACTGCCGACGCGGACGAGCACAGGCGAGTCGCCTCCGCACGGGCGGCGCGCAACCAACACCGCGCGGCCGGACCCGGATGAACGCCGTCGGCACCTGAAGGGGCAAAGGACGCCCGGTGAGCTGCCCGAGCTTCAGCGCTCGTCCTCGCCGAGACCGAAGAGGTGCCGCACGGCCTCAGCATAGAGGACCCCATCGGCTGCCGCGGCTGCCTGTTTCATCCGGACGGTCGGCAGGTGGAGGAGCTTGTTCACGATCTGGGCCGTAACCGCCTCGACGGCCCGGCGCTGGCCCTCGTCGAGCCGTCCGAGCCGGGACTCCGCCTTCTGCAGCTCGGCCTCGCGGATCTCCTCGGCCCGCGCCCGCAGCGACGCGATCGCCGGCACCACGTCGAGGGAGGAGTGCCACTCGTGGAACTTCTCCGCCTCGGCCGCGACGATCGCCTCGGCCCGCTCCGCTTCCTGTCGGCGCAGCAAGAGCGTCTCCACCACGATCTGCTCGAGATCGTCGATGTCGTAGAGGTAGCACCCGTCGAGCTCTCCGATTGCGGGATCGAGGTCGCGGGGCACGGCGAGGTCGACGAGCAGCAGCCGGCGGCCCTTGCGCCGTCGCAACGCGTCCGCCACGGCCGCCGCCTCGAGCACGAGACCCGCCGCGTTCGTCGACGCGATGACGACGTCGACGGCCTCGAGCTGCTCGTCGATCCGCTCCCGCACCGTCTTGCTGTTTGCGGCGAGCGTGATCTCGGCGCCCCGGCTCCGGAGGTTGCGGGCTGCCTGGTCGCTTACCTTGCCCGCGCCGAGGAGGAGGATCGAGCGGCCTTCGAGACTGCCGAACACCTGCTCGGCGAGAGCCGCGGCCGCCGCCGAGACCGAGGCCGGGCTTTCGCCGATCGCTGTCTGCGCTCGTACCTTCCGGCCGGTGTGGAGCGCCTGCCGGAAGACCCGGTCGAGGAAGGGTCCCGCCGTCCCGAGCTCGTACGCAAGGCGTACCTGGCCGAGGATCTCGCCCTCGCCCGGCACGAGCGAATCGAGCCCCGCCGCGACGCGGAAGAGGTGGTGCGCCGCAGCCCGGTCGTGCAGCCGGTAGAGCGCCGGTTCGACGTCCGGCTCGAGCGAGGCGAGCGCTGCGACGGCGTCCTTCTCCGCCTGCTCGGCTTCGCCGGCGGCGACGTAGAGCTCGGTGCGGTTGCAGGTCGACAGGCAGACCGCCTCGCGGCCGCCCTCGGCCAGCCGCGCCGCGAGCGCCTGTGCGTCACGCGGGTCGAGCGCGACCTGCTCCCGCAGCTCGATCGGCGCGTGGTGGTGGGAGGTGCCGACGAGGACGAGACG
>VAXA01000062.1 GCA_005883365.1 Actinomycetota bacterium | reverse complement strand
GCGGAGCTCGTGCCGCTCGCGGAAGCCGGCGGACGGGTCGTCGCGGAGGGCGTGCGTGCGGCCGTCGACCTCCCGCCCTTCCCGAGCTCCGCCATGGACGGCTTCGCCGTGCGTGCGGCCGAGCTCCCCGCGACGCTGCAGGTAGCGGGTGAGTCTGCGGCCGGGCGTCCGTACGAGTCCCGGCTCGAGCCGGGTTGTGCCGTGGCCATCTCGACCGGGGCCGTCGTGCCGGACGGCGCGGATGCCGTGGTCCCGATCGAGCGTGTTGTCCTTGCCGACAACAGAGTTGAGATGTCGCTCGCCTCCGAGCCGGGGGCGCACGTCCGTCGTCGGGGCGGCGACGTCGCAGCGGGCGACGTGGTCGTGCCCGTGGGTGTGAGGCTTACGCCGGCGCGCCTCGCCGCGGCTGCGGCTGCCGGTGCGGCTGTGATCTCGTGCAGCCGCCGGCCGCGTGTCGCGGTGCTCGCCACCGGCAGCGAGCTCGTCGCCCCCGGGGAGCCGATCCGCCCCGGCCAGATCTACGAGACGAACGTCCTCCTGCTCTCCTCGATGCTTGCGGCCGCCGGTGCGGAGGTCGTGTCGGAGCCGCCCGCCGCCGATGACGAGGCGACGTTGCGAGAGGCGCTCGAGCGAGGCCTCGCACGCGACGTCCTCGTCACCTCCGGCGGCGTCTCGGTCGGCGAACACGACCTCGTCCGGGCGGTCGAGCAAGAGCTCGGTGTCGAGGAGGTGTTCTGGCGCGTCGCCATCAAGCCGGGCAAGCCGGTCTCGGTCGGAGTCCGCGGGAACACGCTCGTCTTCGGCCTGCCGGGGAATCCCGTGTCGGCGCTCGTGGGGTGCGAGCTCTTCGTCAAGCCTGCGCTGCGGGCGCTGCAGGGGCTCGCGGACCCGCGTCCGCGGTTCGAGCCGGGACGGCTCGCTGAGGGGTTGAAGCGGAACGAGGAACGGGACGAGTTCGTGCGCGCGCGGTCACGCGTAGAAGGCGACGTGCTCGTGCTCGAGCCGGTCGTCGGCCAGGAGTCGCACATGATCGTGCGCTCGGGTAATGCGGATGCGCTCGTCCACATTCCACGTGGAAACGGCGAGCTTGCGGCCGGCTCGACCGTTCACTGGCTCCGGCTCGGCGACGCCTGACGACCGGGCTACTCGTTCACCGCGCGATGCGTCTCTGCGTTCGCCGCCCGGCGCCGCTGCGCCAGCAAGAGCGTGCGGACGAACTCGCGAATCGGTCCTCGGCGCGGCCGTTCGCCGGGCGCGGGGTAGGGCCCGTAGCGTCCGGCTGCGAGCGCGGCGAGCTGGCCTGCAACTGCCAGCCAGCCGAGCCCGATCACGAGCAGGGGCAGCGGCGCGTAACCCACGGCGAGGAGCTTGGCGACGTACCACGGCGCGTCCCAGCCGAGCCCATAGTGCGTGGCAAATGACCACACGAGATAGGCCGGCCCCACGAAGCCGGCTAGGAACACGCCCGTGCGCAGAGCGGGGTGGCGAGTCTGCACCTGGGGCAGCCAGAGCCAGGCGTGGAGCGACGGCAGGACGAAAATGAGGGCGAACGGATTCGTCGCCGCCACCAGAAGCCCGACGACGCCGAGTGCGAGGAGCGCGCCGCTGTGACCTGCGAGGCGCTCTTCCGGCCGGATCGCGCGCCGCGGCAGCAGCCGGCTGCGGGCCACGACCCAGCCGACTGCGGCGAGCAGGACGAGGACGATCAGCGCTCCTCCCGGCCAGGTGACGGTGTTCAGGGACGGCGGGTGTCCGTCTCCGCCTCCCCAGAAGCCGAACGCTGCGAAGACGAGGAAGAGCGCGCCGGTCCAGGCCCAGAAGCCGAGTCGGCTGCGGTAACTGCGGAGGGCCGGCGCAATGCTGATCCGACGGCGGCGGCAGCGCGCGAAGAGGTCGACCGCGGCCGCGAGGAACGGCAGCAGCATGAAGACGAGAACGATCTCGACGGCCCAACCGCGAATGAGCCGCTGACCGAGAAAGACGTAGCTCGCCGGCCCCTGGGCGAGAGCGACGCCCTGTTCCATCGCGTCCACCGTGTCCTGCGCCGCAAGGCCGATCAGGCCGAGATGCCGGACGTCGAGCCGCTTGCCGCCTCGCCGCCGCGCCACGGGGGGCCGAGCGCCGGCGGTGGTCACGGTCACCGCGGGAATTCCGTGGCTCACGAACGGCGCCTGTTCGTACGGATTGAACGGAAAGGCGAGCCCGAAGAGCTGCTGGAGCCCGCTCGGCCGCGACGGATCGCCGCCTGCCTCCTCCGCGAGCGAGGCCCGGAGCGTCTCGACCAGGCCTGGGGCCGGCGAACGGGCGCTGTTGCCGCCGAGAACGAGCCGCGGCCGGCCGCGGCCCCCGATCGAGTCGAGGTTGACGACGGCGAGGATGTTCTGGCGCGCGTGCGGCTCCGCCGCGAAATGCGCGGCGCCCCGCGCCCCTTCGGCGCCGCCATCCGTCGAGAGGAAGACAAGCGAATACGGGAGCGAGACGCGCTGCGCAGCGGCCGTCGGCGCGTACGAACGCGCGAGCTCCACGAGCGCCGCCGTCCCCGACGCGTTGTCGTTCAGGCCGGTGTCGACGGCGGTGTCGTCTCGGTGCGCCATGACGACGATCTCCTGGCGAGGCGAGATGCCGACTTTCTCGGCGACGAGGTTCACGAGCGTCGTGCGGCGGCCGTGGATCGTCGCCGTGAAGCGCTCGCTGCGGACGTCGAAGCCATAGGGCTCCAGCGCGCGGCGGAACCACGCCGCGGCTCCTCTGGCGCCCACCGTCCCGGGCCTCCGGTCCGGATAGTGGGAGGCGAGGTCGGTGGCGAGAGACGCGGCAATTGGCCCGTCGAATGCCGGCGGCAGGTTCGGCGCCTGCAGGGCGGCGGGACGTGCCACGCTGAACGCGAGGAGCAGAAGAGGCAGCCCGACGAGGAGCCAGGTGCCGCGGTAGAGGCGCGCGTTGACGGGGCGCTCGAGCGACCCCGGCCGCGACCGGCGGCGCTCGGGCGCGGGCGAGGCGGCCGTCACGACCGTTCAGTCTAGGGCGGGGTTCGGGTGGGCCGTTTCCCCGTGGAAACGTGGTTAGGGCTTCCCCCGCTATGGGAAGGCGGAGCGGAGGATAAACATCGGGGTCGGCGAGTGAAGAAACGGATTACTGGTAGAAATCGGCGGGTTTACGGTCGGAATCTGCGGGAAACATGCGAGGTACCGGTATGGGCGAGGCGACACTGGTCGAGACGGCGGATGAGGAGCTCGAGGGGATGCGGACCGTCCGCCTCAGGGTCCCTGCCCGCGCGGAGTACGTCGCCCTGGCGCGGCTCGCCCTCAGCGGCCTCGCCGACATCGTCGCGCTGCCCGAGGAGCTGCTCGCCGACCTCAAGCTCGCGCTGACCGAGGCGGTGTCGAACTCCGTGCGGCACGCATACGCGGACGGCGGCGGGTTCGTCTCGATCGCCTACGAGCTCAGCCGCGATTCGCTCGCTGTCGAGGTCGTCGACGACGGCAAGGGTTTCGATCCCGAGCGACCGCCGTTGCTCGAGGGCGAGGAGCTCACGGAGGGAGGCCTCGGCATCGCGATCATCCGCACGATCGCGGACGAGTTCGAGCTGTTCTCCCAGCCGGGCGTCCGTGGCTCGCGGCTTCGTTTCGTGAAGCGCCTGCAGCGGCCCGTCGCCTGATTCGTTGTCAGAAGCGCCAACGCATCGACGTAAGCTTCTCGTCGTCTTCAACCGCGCGCCGGTCGCCTACACGCGCGACAAGGGCGGAGACCGAGTGGCCAAGCGGGGCGGCGGCGGTGTCGTCACGGCGCTCGGCGGCCTGCTCGCACACCACGACGTGACGTGGGTCGCGAGCGCGATGACCGAGGAGGACAGGGTCGTCGCGGCAGAGCATCGCGGACCGTTCGACGAGGAGACCGCGGATGGGGCCCCGTACCGGCTGCGGCTCGTCCCGCACGATCAGGCCGTCTACGACCGCTTCTACAACACGTTTGCCAATCCGACCATCTGGTTTCTGCAGCACTACCTCTGGGGGCTCGGCTCGGCGCCCGACTTCGACCCGGCGCTGCACGATGCGTGGAGCGACGGGTACGTGCCCGTGAACGAGGCGTTCGCCCGGGCGACGCTCGAGGAGCTCGACCGCGAGCCCGACGCAGCCGTCCTGTTCCACGACTACCACCTGTACCTCGCGCCGCGCTTCGTGCGGGAGGCGCGAGCCGACGTGGTGACGTCGCACTTCGTCCACATCCCGTGGCCGGAGCCGGACTACTGGCACGCGCTGCCGAAGGAACTACGCGTCGCCGTGCACGAGGGGTTGCTCGCGAACGACGTGGTCGGCTTCCACACCGAGCGCTGGCGGCGGGCCTTCCTGCTCGCGGCGGAGCGGCTGCTCGGCGCACGCGTGGACCGAGAGAGCGGGACGGTCGAGCACCGCGGCCACACGACACGCGTCGTCGCGCGGCCGATCGGCGTCGACCCGTCCGAGTTCGACCGGCTCCGAGAGGATCCGTCCGTGCTCGAGCGCGAGGCTGACCTCGCAGACCGCCGGCCGTCGCAGCTCGTCCTGCGCGTCGACCGGACGGATCCGTCGAAGAACATCGTGCGCGGCTTCCAGGCCTTCGCGCTGCTGCTCGAACAGCACCCGGAGCTGCATGGGGAGGTAGGGATGATCGCTCTGCTCGCGCCCTCGCGGCAGGACATCCGGGAGTACGCGGAGTACGCCGCCGAGGTCGAGACGGCCGCGCGCGAGGTGAACGAGCGCTTCGGGCGAGACGGCTGGCAGCCCGTGGAGCTCGACGTCGCAGACGACTTCCTCCGCTCGGTCGCCGGATACAAGCAGTTCGACGTGCTCCTCGTGAACGCAGTCTTCGACGGGCTCAACCTCGTGGCGAAAGAGGCCTTTCTCGTCAACGAGCGCGACGGCGTGCTCGTCCTGTCCGAGAACGCCGGCGTGCACGAGGAGCTCGGCGAATGGGCGATGACGGTGAATCCGCTCGACGTGTCCGGGCAGGCGGATGCGCTGTACGCGGCGCTCACACTCGAGCCCGCCGAGCGGCGGCGGCGGGCGGGGACGATCCGCGATCACGTGCGCACGCACGACATTAGCGAGTGGATCGAGGCGCAGCTCGCCGACCTCGACGCCGTACGATCCGCCTGATGGAGGATCTGTCCCACGTCGACGAGTCGGGAGCGGTGCGGATGGTCGACGTCGGCGGCAAGGAATCGATGCGCCGCCGAGCGGTGGCGCGTGCGGAGGTGCGGATGGCCGCCGGGACCGCGCGGATCCTGCGCGAGCTTCCGAAGGGCGACGCCCTCGCGACGGCTCAGCTCGCCGGGATCATGGCTGCGAAGCGGACGAGCGAGCTCATCCCGCTCTGCCATCCGCTTCCGCTGACGCACGTCGAGGTGACGCTCGAGGTCGGTGAAGAGTCCGTCGAGATCGTCGCGGCGGCGGAGACGACCGCCCAGACCGGCGTGGAGATGGAAGCGCTGACGGCGGCCTCGGTCGCGGCGCTCACGGTCTACGACATGGCCAAGGCGGTCGACAAGCAGATGCGGATCGTCGACGTCGTGCTCGTCGAGAAGACGAAGGAGCCCGTCAACTGAGGGCCGCGGTGCTGACCGTGTCGGACGGGGTCGCGGCCGGGACGCGCGAGGATCGGAGCGGTGACGTCCTCGACGAGCTGCTGCGTGCCGAAGGCTACGAGGTCGAGCGGCGGATCGTTCCCGACGAGCGCGCGGAGATCGCGTCCGCGCTTCGGGAGCTCGCGGCCTCGGCGCGGCTCGTCCTGACGACGGGCGGCACGGGTCTCGCGCCGCGTGACGTGACGCCGGAGGCCACGCGGGACGTGCTCGAGCGGGAGGCGCCGGGCATTGCGGAGGCCCTGAGGGCCGACTCGCTCGCGAAGACGCCCCACGGCCTCCTCTCGCGGGGCGCCGCCGGCGTCCTCGGCGCAACCCTCGTCGTCAACCTGCCGGGCTCGACCGGCGGTTGCCGCGACGGCTTTGCGGTCCTGCGCCCCGCACTGGCGCACGCACTCGAGCTGCTGGCGGATGCTCCCACCGCTCACGAGCAGACATGACGGCCGGCTCAACGCCGGCGGTGCTTCCGGCGCGGTTCGCGCGGCTCGTCAAGATCGAGCACACGGTCTTCGCGCTGCCGTTCGCCTATGTCGGCGCCTTCCTCGCGGTGCGGGGGACTCCGAGCGGACACGATCTGCTCTGGATCACGCTCGCGATGGTCGGCGCCCGCTCGCTCGCGATGGCGCTCAACCGTCTGATCGACGCCGGCATCGATGCGAGGAATCCGCGGACGGCGGGGCGCGAGCTCCCGAGCGGCCAGCTCTCGGTCGCCCAGGTCGTCGTCTTCTGCGCCGTCTCCCTCGCGCTCTTCCTCGCTGCCGTCTGGGAGCTGAATCCGCTCGTCCGCTGGCTCTGGCCGATCCCGGTCGTCGGCTTCGTGGTCTACCCGTACCTCAAGCGCTTCACCTGGCTCTGCCACTTCTGGCTCGGCGCGGTCGACGGGCTCGCGCCGGTGGGCGCATGGGTGGCCATCACGGGGCGGTTGCCGTGGCAGGCGTGGATCTTGGGCGCCGCCGTGGCGCTCTGGGTGACCGGCTTCGACCTCTTCTACGCGCTCTTCGACGAGGAGGTCGACCGGGGTGAGGGCCTGCACTCGATCGTCACGCGCTTCGGCCTGGCCGGCGCCTTCCTAGGGGCACGGATCGCGCATGCGGCGACGGTCGGCTGCCTCGTCGCGGCCGGGCTCGGACTCTCCGTCGGCGCCCTCTACTGGCTCGGCGTGGCCGCCGTGGCGCTGCTGCTGACGTACGAGCACTCCCTCGTCCGCCCCGGCGACCTGCGGCGGCTCGATACGGCGTTCTTCACGATGAACGGCGTGATCAGCGTCGTGTTCGCGGTCTTCGTCATCGTCGACGCCGCGACGTGAGGTCCGGGGCGCCGCTGGCGCGGCGCCCCGGACGGATCGGTTCCCTCGCTAGCTCTGCGGCCAGTGCGGTGGATGGCACCAGCGCCCCGAGCGGATGAATCCCGCCCCCGTCGTGCTACCGCCCAGCGAGCCCGACGAGAAGCCTGCGCTCGGATCGAACGTGGCACCGAGCGACGCGACGATCCGGCCCCAGCTGTGCCTCACGAAGCCCCGGGCGAGGCCGGATGCCTTTCCGTCCGACAGTGCCGCGTTCAGCGTGCCATGCGCGCGGGTGCCGGTGCCCCTGATGTGGAAGACACCGAATACGTGACCGACGCCGTTGGTGGTGTCCACGAGGCTCCAGGCGCGAATCCTGAGTGCCCCGGCGAGCCGCGGGTCGGAGCTCGTTGCCTCCCCCGTGTACACCGCCCTCGTCGCCTGGAACGTGTCGCCGCCGTTGACCGAGCACGTGACCTGGTACTGGTGCGAGACGGTCGTCGCAGCAAAGGTCGCGCTTGCGGCCTCCACCGATGGGCCTCTCAGCGCGCCCGCCGCAGCCACGCCGGCCGCGGCGAGCGCAGTGGCGACGGGGAGTACGAACAGCGAGAGCCGCTTCCTTGACATGGTCTGCCTCCTGTTGACGGTGATCCAGCCGCACGCATAGGAAGCACGACCCATGCACGGCCCCGAGCAAGGGAGCCGTAAAACGCCGGTAAATCGCGCCGAACCACCTATCCTGGGCTGCGTGCGTAGGCTCGACGGAGCACGCCAGGTAGCGGAGGCACCGGCGTGTGCGGCGCCGGAGCGGGGAATGCTCGTTGCGCGAAGGCTCGGCAAGCGCTACGGCGAGAAGCGCGTCCTGCGCGGGATCGATCTCGAGCTTCCTCGCGGCGGCTTCCTCGTCGTCACCGGGCCGAACGGCTCCGGGAAAACGACGCTGCTGCGAATCTGCGCCGGCCTCGCGCAGCCCACGGGGGGGACGATCGAGCGGAGCGCCGTGCGCGCGCAGGTCGGCTACCTCGGCCATGAGCCGCTCGTCTATCGGGAGCTGACGGCGCTCGAGAACCTCGAGCTCTACGGGCGCCTCTATCGGGTTGTCGAGCGGCGGGAGCGGATTGGCATGCTGCTCGAGCGCTTCGGGCTCTGGGACGCTCGGCACGAACGGGTCGCGTCGTACTCCCGCGGCATGACGCAGCGGCTCGCTCTTTGCCGCGTCCTCCTCCACGAACCGGAGCTGTTCGTTCTCGACGAGCCGTACAGCGCGCTCGACGAGGCGGGAGCCGAGCTCCTCGACGCGCAGCTCGCCGAGCTCCGCGCGGAACGGACGTTCCTCCTCGCGACGCATGAGCCCGTCCGAGTCGAGCCTTTCGCGAGTGGCCGGCTCGCGCTCGCTGCATGAGCTACGTCCGCGACGTGGGGGCGCTGGCCCGCAAGGACCTCCTCCTCGAGCTGCGGGCGCGCGACACGTTGCCGGCGATGCTCCTCTTCGTGGCCGCTGTCTTCGTCGTCTTCCACTTCGCCCTGCCGGGAACGCCGTCGAGGCTCGAGACGAGCGGCTTGCTCTGGGTCGCGATCCTCTTCACCGCCCTGCTCGGACTCGGCCGGGCCTTCGTGCCGGAGCGGGAGCAGGGGACGCTCGACGGCCTCGTCCTCGCGCCGTGCGACCGCAGCGCGATCTGGCTGGCGAAATCCCTCGCGACCCTTGCCTTCCTCGTCGCCGCCGAGGTCGTCGCGCTGCCGCTCTATGCGCTCTTCTTCCACCGTGTCGGCGGCGCGACCGTGGCCGCGGTGGCGCTGGCGGACATCGGCATCTGCGCCGTCGGCACCTTCCTCGGGGCGATGGCCGTCGCGACCCGGGCGCGAGACCTGCTCCTGCCGCTGCTGTTCCTGCCGCTCGCCGTGCCGATCGTCGTCGGCGCGGTCGGCGCGAGCGTCGTCGTCTCGCCCGGCCGCTATCTCGGGTTCCTCGCTCTCTACGACCTCCTCTTCGCGGTCGTCTGCTGGGCGTCGTTCGAGTATGTCGTCGCCGAGTAGCCAAGCTGCTGCGACAATCCCTGCCGTGGGTCGCACGTTTCGCATACCCCTGCCTGCGCTCGCCGTCAGCTCGCTCGTGCTCGTCACCACGGCGCTCGCGTTCGTCTTCTTCGTCGCGCCGGACGACGCGAACCAGGGCTTCTCGCAGCGCATCTTCTACTTCCACGTCTCGATCGCGATCACGGCCTACGCGTGCTTCGCAGGCGGTGCCTGGAACGCGTTCCGCCACCTCTGGAAGCGCGACCCGCGCGCCGACCTCGCGAGCTACGTGTGCGTCCACCAGGGGCTGATCTTCGGGACGCTCGTGCTCCTGACCGGCTCGATCTGGGCGAAGATCTCATGGGGACACTGGTGGCTCTGGAGTGAGGACCAGCTCGTGCTCTTCCTCGTGCTCTTCCTCTTCTACTGCGCCTACTTCATGCTCCGCTTCTCGCTCGATCCCGGGCCGCAGCGTGCGAACCTCAGTGCGGTGTACGCGCTTTTCGGAGTCGTCTTGATCCCTGTCAGCTTCGCCGCAATCCGGCTGGCAAAGGGGCTCATCCACCCGGTCCTGTTCACGCGCCACGGCCCGAACTTCGGGGGCTGGATCCTCGTCACGTACTGCGTCGCGCAAACCGCGATGCTCGTCCTCGCGTACACGCTCTACCGGCTCGAGCTCGGCGGCAAGCGGCTCGACTTGCGGCTGCGAGACTTGCGGGAGGTGCTCGCCTGACCACCGCGGAGAAATACGTCACTGCCGCGTACTGCGTCGTGTTCGCCGTCGTCCTCGTCTACGTATTGATCATTGCGCTCAAACTGCAGCGACTCGAGCGTGAGGTCGACGAGATCGCAGGTCGCGTCCCGGAGGACGCGGAAGAGGCGCCGCGGGAGCCGGCGCGCGTTGGCTGAGCTGCTCTTCTGGCCCGCGCTCCTCCTCTACGGAGAGGCGGCCGTGGGCTACTTCGGCGACCTGAGGGGGCCGGGCCGTGCGGGCCGTGCGGCGACGTGGGGCGTCAGGCTCGGCTGGCTCACCCAGACCGCGCTGCTCGGCGTGCAGGCTGTGCGCGACGACGGCTTCCCGTGGGGGACATGGGCCTCGTCGCTCGATCTCTTCGTCTGGCTCGTCGTCTCGGCGTACCTCATCTGGGGCTGCCGCCGGCGCTACCGGCTGCTCGGTCTCGTCGTGATGCCGCTCGCCGTGGCGCTGCTCGCCGTCTCCCGCGCCGGTGGCGGGACGGGGATCGGGAGCGCGAGCCACTACTCGAACCTCTTCCTCGTCGTCCACGTCGGTCTCGTGCTCGCCGCGTTCGCCGGCTTCACGCTCGCCGCCGCCTTGTCGGGGCTGTACGTGTGGGAGGAACGACAGCTGCAGACGCGCCCGGCGACGATCCTGCGCAGGCAGATGCCGGCGCTCGCGACGCTCGACGGGCTCGCTCTGCGGACGGTCGCGTGGTCGGTGCCGCTCCTGACGCTCGGCGCCGCCGTCGGGCTGGTGCGGCTCGTCGTCCGGGGCGACCGGCTCGACGTGCTCATCGCCGCCACGGCCGCCACCTGGATCGTCTGGTCTGCGTACCTCGGCCTGCGCCTGCTCGGCGGCTGGAGCGGACGCCGCGCCGCGTATCTCGCGCTCACCGGCTTCGTCCTCGTCGTCATCGTCCGGCTCGCCCTCCCCGCCACCCATTTCGCATGATGCGTCTCGTCCTCGTCGGCACCTCCCACCACCACGCGCCGATCGAGCTGCGGGAGCAGGTCGCGCTCGACCCGCGTGACGCACAGGCGCTCGCGGCGCGGCTGTCCGAGGGCGGCCGCGAGGCGGTCTGCCTGTCGACCTGCAACCGCACCGAGCTCTACGTCGCCGCCGGCGAAGCCGAGCAGCCGGAGAAGGACGCCGTCGCAGCGCTCGCCTCGCTCGAGCCGGACGTCGAACCGGCGCTCTACCGGCTGCACGACCGGGCTGCGGCGCACCACCTCTTCCGCGTCGCGGCGGGGCTCGATTCGCTCGTGCCGGGCGATGGCGAGATCCTCGGCCAGGTACGCCTTGCGTACGAGCTCGGGACGGCGGGACCCTTCCTCGACCGGGTCTTCCGGCAGGCGCTCCACACCGGCCGGAAGGTACGAGCGCAGACAGCGATCGGCGAAAGCCCGGCCTC
>VAXA01000269.1 GCA_005883365.1 Actinomycetota bacterium | reverse complement strand
TTCTCCGGCGGCATGCGCCAGCGCGTGATGATCGCGATGGCGCTGATCAACAACCCGGAGGTGCTGATTGCGGACGAGCCGACGACGGCACTCGACGTGACGACGCAGGCACAGATCCTGCGGCTGATGACGAACCTGCAGCAAGAGCACGAGATGGCGATCGTGATGATCACGCATGACCTCGGCGTCGTCGCGGAGCTCGCCGACGACGTTGCCGTGATGTACGGCGGCCGCGTGGTCGAGCAGGCGAAGGTCGACGACCTCTTCGTGAAGCCGGAGATGCCCTACACCTGGGGCCTGCTGGGCTCGCTGCCGCGGCTCGACATCACGGCGGCGCGGCTGGAGCAGATTCCGGGCCAGCCGCCCTCGCTGCTCCATCCGCCGCCGGGCTGCGCATTCAATCCGCGCTGCGCCTATGCGTTCGACCGCTGCCGCGAGGAGCTGCCCGAGCTCCGAGCCGGGGCCGGAGTCGTCGGCGAGGGGCACCGTTTTCGCTGTCACCTCTCGGATGACGAGCGCGCGCGCATCTGGGAAGCGAAGAAGGCGGCGCTCCAGGCGGAAGGGAGCGCGGCGTGAGCGAGCTGCTCGTTGTCGAGGACCTGCAGAAGTACTTCCCGGTCACGCGCGGCCTGATCTTCCAGAAAGAGGTCGGCCAGGTGAAGGCCGTCGACGGCGTGAGCTTCACGGTCGAGAAGGGCCAGACGCTCGGGGTCGTCGGTGAGTCGGGCTGCGGCAAGTCGACGATGGCACGCTGCCTCGCGCGCCTGCTCGAGCCGACCGGCGGCAAGATCACGTTCGACGGCCGCGAGATCACCCACCTCAACCGCAGCGACATGCGGCCGGTCCGGCGGGACATGATGATGGTCTTCCAGGACCCGTACGCGTCGCTCAACGCCCGCAAGCGCGTCGGCTCGATCGTCGGCGAGCCGCTCGAGGTCCACGGCATCGGCACTGACCAGGACCGCAAGCGGCGGGTGCAGGAGCTGCTCGAGATCGTCGGGCTCAATCCGGAGCACTACAACCGCTTCCCGCACGAGTTCTCCGGCGGCCAGCGGCAGCGGATCGGGATCGCCCGCGCGCTCGTGATCAACCCGAAGCTCGTGATCTGCGACGAGCCCGTCTCGGCGCTCGACGTCTCCGTGCAGGCGCAGATCCTCAACCTGCTGAAGGACCTCCAGCAGGACTTCGACCTGACATACATCTTCATCGCGCACGACCTCAACGTCGTGCGCCACGTCTCGGACCGCGTCATGGTGATGTACCTCGGCAAGCCGGTCGAGACGGCCGCAAAGCAGGACCTCTACACCGACGCGAAGCACCCCTACACGGGCGCGCTTCTCTCCGCGGTGCCGATCGCGGATCCGTCCGCCGGGCGTGCCCGGAAGCAGATCGTGCTGACCGGAGACGTCCCGAGCCCGCTCAACCCTCCGGCCGCCTGCCGTTTCCATCCACGTTGCCCGCGCTTCGTCGACGGCAAGTGCAATGTCGACGAGCCCGAGCTGACCGCGGCCTCGGGTAACCCCGACCACCGGTTCGCGTGTCACTTCCCGCTCGAGCGCTGGCCGATGGACGAGGACGAGATCCGGCGAAAGCCGGCGGCCTACGCCGCCGCCACCGACTAGCGGCCGCGCGGTGCGTCCCAGCGCGGAGCTTCGCAGCGGGCTGCGCCGCCTGTTCGTCCTGTTTGCCGTCGTCTTCCTGCTGACCAGCGCGGTTTCGCTTGCGATCGGAGCTCTTGCGCACGCGAGTCTCGAACGCGCGGTCGCCGACGGCTTCTACATCGCCGGCGTGGCCGTGCTCGTCAGCAGCTTCATCCTCGGCCTGCGAGGGCCCTTGCGGGCCGACTGGGGAGAGGGGGAGGAGGCAACGATGCCGGTCCGGCGCGGCGCCGGCCTCATGCCCCGCATGATCCGGCGCACGACGCGCGACGAGCGAGTGGATGCGAGGCGGACGTCGATCGCGCTCTTCGCGCTCGGCATCGGGCTCATCCTCATCGGCGCCGGCTTCGACCCGTCGCGGAAGGCGTTCTGAGCCCTTGCCTGGCTATTTGATCCGGAGGGTCCTCTGGGCGGTGTGGCTCTTCTTCGTCGCCACCTTCATCACGTACGTGATCTTCTTCCTCATCCCGAGCGACCCGGGCCGGCTACGCGCGTTCGGATTCACCGCATCGCCGGTGCAGGCGGCGAAAATCAAGAGCGAGCTGCATCTCGACGTGCCCGCGTATCAGCAGTACTGGATCTTCGTCTGGAACATGATCCGGCACGCGTCGCTCGGCTACTCGTTCGAGAACGGCGCCTCGGTGCGTTGGATCCTCGGCCAGGACGCACGCGTCACCGGCTCGCTCGTCCTCGGCGCCGCGGTCTTCTGGGTCCTGATCGCGGTTCCGGTCGGGATCCTCTCGGCGTTGAGGCCACGCTCGGTGTTCGACCGCTTCGCGATGGCTTTCGTTCTGATCGGAATCGCAGCACCTCCGATCTGGCTCGGGCTGATCCTCACCTACGTCTTCGGCTTCAAGCTCGGCTGGACGCCCATCGCCGACTACTGCAATTTCGCCACGAGCAGCGGGGGTGAGTGCAGCGGCCCCCTCCGCTGGGCGTACCACCTGCTCCTGCCGTGGATCACGTTCATGTTCTTTTTCGCCGCGTTCTATGTCCGCCTGATTCGCGCCAGCATGTTGGACGTGGTCCACGAGGACTACGTCCGTACCGCTGTTGCCAAGGGCGCGTCCGCCCGCCGCGTCGTGTTCCACCACGTCCTGCGCAACAGCATGCTGCCGGTCGTGACCTTTCTTGGCACGAACATCGCGTACGCGCTCGGCACCGTGATCTTCGTCGAGGACGTTTTCAACCTGCACGGCCTCGGCGTGGAGATGCTCAGCTCGGCCCGCACGAGTGACGTTCCGGTCGTCGTGGGCGTCGTCGTCTTCGTCACCCTCACAGTGATCGTCGCGAACTTCCTTGTGGACATCGCGTACGCCTGGCTCGACCCCCGAATCCGATTGGGTTGACGGGCCGCAGGGAAGACTCTCCTAACTCCTGACCGCTCGTCGGCGTCACAACTGGTGTGAGGACTAGCTGCGAACAGGCGCGTGAGCGCTTCTCGCTACAGCTCGACGACGAGCTGTCGGTCCATGAGGCGCTGCTGCTCGAGCGGCACCTCGGGCGCTGCGCCGCCTGCGCTGCGTTCGCGGCCGACGTGGGCGAGTTCACGCAACGGCTTCGCGCGACGCCGCTCGAGCCTGCTCCGCAGGTCTGGCTGGTTCAGCGCCCGGCCGCCAGGCGCGTCGCGGCGCGGGTGGCGGCGGTCACCGCGGCCGCTGCCGCGGCCGTGCTCGTTGCGGTTTCCGCCGTGCCGCTGGGGAGCGGCACGACCCGCTCGTCGGTTGGATTCGGCTATTGGCCGACAGGCCTCGCCGCCGGTCAGGGTGGCAACGGCAATCTCGGCGTCCAGCACGTCACGCCCGGGCTGCGGACGACGGCTCGGGAGACCGGGCCCCGGCGTGGGCTTGTCTCGTCCTAACTAGAGATAGAGAGCGCTACCGGTTCGATCGGTGCTGGAGGTTCAGCCACCGCCGCCGGCCAGCGGGACCGGCGGGCTCCAGTCCGGAATCCAGTAATTGACGAGCCAGTGGCCGTTCGGCTTGTTGTGGGCGCGCACGAGACCGACCCAGAACGGGAGGTGCGGCCGGATATTGGCGCCCGAGCCCTTCCTCGCCACGAGGTCGACGAGCAGCATCATCTGCGTCTTGTACGACGAGACCACCGTGAACCCGGCCGTCTTGAGGTTCCCGGCTG
>VAXA01000268.1 GCA_005883365.1 Actinomycetota bacterium | reverse complement strand
GGTTCGTGAAGTGACGTACCGCGGCGACACGGCCAAGGCCTTCGTGAATGCCCTGCGCGTCATCTCGCTCGAGCAGCGGGTGAGCCATCACCTCTACGAGCTGACCGTGGAGCGGGTCGCGGACTCCTCCTCGCTCCTCCTGACCGCCGCAGCCTGGACGTACTGGAACTCGGAGTTCACGGTGATCGGCCTCGCCCTCCTCTGGGTCTATCTCCGCCGCCATGACGGTTTCACCCGCTTCCGCAACACGATCCTGCTCGCGAACGTGGTCGGCCTCGTCGGTTTCACAGTGATGCCGACCGCGCCGCCGTGGATGTTCCCGTACATGGGGTTCGTCGCCGGCGTCAACCACTCGAGCGCGCTCCTCCAGACCCTCGCGAACCCCTACGCGGCGATGCCGAGCCTGCATGCGGCGGACGCGCTGATCGTCGGGTGGTTCCTCGTCTCCACGTCACGGACGGTGTGGGCGAAGGTGCTCTGGGCACTCTGGCCCGTCTGGGTCTGGTTCTGCGTGATCGCGACGGCGAACCACTACCTCCTCGACGTGGTGGCCGGAATCGGCGTGGCGGTCGTGTCGCTGCTCGCCATCGTCTGGATGCCACGGGTCTTCGCGCGTCTCCGCGGCCTCGGTCCGGTTATCGCAAACCTGCTATAGTCGGGCATAGCAGGAATGCTATGTTCGAGATGAACGCGACTCCCAGGCTCCGCCGCGTCAAGCACAGCTACACGCGGGGAGCACGCTATCTCGCCGGACGATCGGTCACGAGCCTCGCCGGCACCGGCATCACGCCGAACGTCCTCACGACGACCGGCGTCTCGCTTTGCCTCGCGGCTGCCGTGCTCGTCCCGTTCGAGAATCGGGCGGACAAGCTGCTCGTCTACTGGCTCGCGGCCGGCATCTTCGTCGCCGGCTCGGTGCTCGACATCCTCGACGGCGCGCTCGCCCGCCTGGGCGGCAAGTCGACCCCGTTCGGCGCCTTCATCGACTCCACGACGGACCGCGTCGGCGAGGGTGCGATGCTCGCCGCGATCGCCCTCGTCTTCTCGCGTCACGGGAGGGACTGGGCGGTCGTGCTCTCAGTTGCGGCCGTCGTCGGCTCGTTCCTCGTCTCGTACACCCGCGCCCGCGCCGAGGCGCTCGGGCTTCGCGGCGACGTCGGCCTCGGATCGCGCGCAGAGCGCGTCGTGCTGATCACCGCGGGTCTCGTCTTCGCTCCATGGGGCGGCCTTCCGTGGGCCATCGTCGCGCTCGCTGCGACAGCGTGGCTCACGGTCGTCCAGCGCATCCTGCATGTCCGCAAGCAACTTTCCGGAGGAACCAGTGGCATCGACCAACGGTAGGGCACGGCTCGACGACGGCAAGGTCCGCGTCGCAATCATCGGCGTCGGGAACTGCGCGAACTCGCTGCTCCAGGGCGTCGAGTACTACAAAGACGCGCCGGACGACCAGTTCGTCCCCGGCCTCATGCACGTCAACCTCGGCGGCTACCACGTCCGCGACGTGGAGTTCACCGCCGCCTTCGACGTCGTCAAGGGCAAGGTCGCCGAGGATCTTGCAGAGGCGATCTGGGCGCACCCGAACAACACGATCAAGTTCGCAGACGTCCCGCAGACCGGCATCAAGGTCTCGCGCGGGATGACGCACGACGGGCTCGGCAAGTATCTGTCGGAGGTCGTCGAGAAGGCGCACGGCAAGACGGACGACGTGGTCGGGATCCTCAAGGAGACGAAGACCGACGTCGTCGTCAACTACCTCCCGGTCGGCTCGGAGGCCGCCACGAAGTGGTACGCCGAGCAAATCCTGGAGGCCGGCTGCGCGATGGTGAACTGCATGCCGGTCTTCATCGCCCGCGAGGAGTACTGGCAGGGCCGCTTCGAGGAGAAGGGACTGCCGATCATCGGCGACGACATCAAGTCGCAGGTCGGCGCGACGATCACGCACCGCGTCCTCACGTCGCTCTTCCGCGAGCGCGGCGTCCACCTCGACAAGACGATGCAGCTCAACGTCGGGGGCAACTCCGACTTCCTGAACATGCTCGAGCGCGAGCGGCTCGAGTCGAAAAAGATCTCCAAGACGAACGCGGTCACGTCAATGCTCGACTACGACCTCGGCGCGGGGAACGTGCATGTCGGCCCGTCCGACTACGTGCCGTGGCTGACCGACCGCAAGTGGGCCTACATCCGGATGGAGGGTTCCTCCTTCGGCGACGTGCCGCTCAACCTCGAGCTCAAGCTCGAGGTCTGGGACTCGCCGAATTCGGCGGGGATCGTCATCGACGCCGTCCGCATGGCGAAGCTCGCGCTCAACAACAACGTCGCCGGCGCGCTCGTCGGGCCGAGCTCGTACCTCATGAAGTCGCCGCCGAAGCAAATCGTGGACGACGAGGCGTACGAGCTGACGGAGCAGTTCATCAAGCAGAACCGCCGCAAGGCGAAGCAGAAGGCGCAGGCAAAGGCCTAGCGTCGACGGCCACGCGAGCGGTGTCGGCGGGAGGTTGCTGACGCCGCTCGCGAGACGCAGCGTGACGGACGACCTCGACATCCGCTCGGCCCGCTCGCTCTCGCTCGACGAGCGTGCCAACCTCTTCAACGCGGCGTACGAGGGCTATCTCGTCCCGTTCCACCTCGACACGCAGCAGCTCCAGTCGATGGACGAGGCGTTCGACCTCGATCTCGGCGCCTCGCGGGTCGCTTTCCGCGACGGCGAGCCCATCGGGCTGGGGAACCTCGGGGTCCGCGGCGAGGACGCCTGGATCGGCGGTGTCGGCGTCGTGCCGGCGGCGCGGCGCAAGGGCATCGGCGAGGCGCTCATGCGCGAGCTGCACGAGCAGGCGCGCGGGCGCGGCGTCCGCCGCGTCTGGCTGGAGGTGATCGTCGAGAACACCGGCGCCTTCGCCCTCTACGAGAAGCTCTGCTACCGCACGGTTCGCGACGTCGAGGTCTGGGCGCTGCCGCTCTCGGTTTCGGAGCGGAGCCAGGCGGAGGACGCATCGGCCGAGGACGCGCATGCGCGCATTCGGGAGCTGCGTCCGGGGCGCGAGCCGTGGCAGCGTGCCGACGAGACGCTCACGCACTACGCCGACGCACTTGGCCTGGTTACCGGCGCCGGTGCGGCGGTCTACCGGCGGTCCGGCGGGAACGTCCAGCTCATTCAGCTC
>VAXA01000267.1 GCA_005883365.1 Actinomycetota bacterium | reverse complement strand
GCCTGGCCGACCTCGGCTCGACGATCGTGTGCGGCAGGCGCGTCGTCGAGCTCGTCGTCGAGGACGGGCGCTGCACGGGCGTCGTCACCGAGGACGGCGAGCGGTGGCTCGCGCGCAAGGCCGTGCTCTCCTCGATCCACGTCAAATCGCTCGTCGACATGGCACCCCGGGAGGCGTGGGGGGACGACTTCATCGACGGGATCCGGACGTACGACCCCGGCATCTCGATCCTCGCCCAGTACTACGCGACGACGGAGGCGCCCAAGCTCCTCGCGCCCGACGGGACGCAGACCGCCGTCTCGGCGGGGGTCGTAGGTTGGCCGGAGGACGTACTCGCGGCGGGCCGCGAGGTGCGCGAGGGGAAGCTCCTGCATGCGCGCTGGCTGCTGATCGCGACGCCGACGGTCGCCGATCCCTCCCGCGCGTCCGGGGGCAAGCACACGGTCAAGCTCCTGAGCATGTTCCCGTGGAACGACGGCGACTGGGAGACGCTGAAGCACGAGGTCGCAGAGGAGAACTTCGAAGCGATGCAGCGGGCCGCCCCGAACATGACGCGGGGTGTCGTCCTCGCCGAGCTCGTCAAGAGCCCCGTCGACATCGAGCATGCGAACCCGCACATGTGGCACGGCACGATCCACGGCGGCGACCGTTCCTTCCCGAACGACGGCCCGCGCCGCCCGGTCCCCGGCTGGGCGCAGCACCGCATGCCGATCCCCGGCCTCTACCAGACGGGCGCCACCACGCATCCCGGCGGCTCGGTCACGGGCGGCCCCGGGCGGAACGCGGCGATCGTGATGCTCGAGGATCTCGGCCACGACCCGCGGGCGGTGCTCGTGGCGCCCGTTCGCGGCCGGCTCCCGGTTGCGTGATCGTCGACTGCCACGCGCATGTGGTCGTTCCCGGCCTCGGAGCGGACGTCGAATGGCGGGACGGCGGCCAGGTCGTCTCGTACCGCGGGCAGGAGATCCGGGCGGCGCTGCGCGAGTTCCGGGACGTCGGCCGGATCCTCGAGGAGCAGGACCGCGCCGGTGTCGACGCCGTCGTCCTCTGCCCGTGGGTGAGCCTCTGCGGCGTCGAGGTCGAGCGCCAGAACGAGGCGCTGGCGGCGCTTGCGGGCGAGCGTGTGCTCGTGCTGGGCACCGTCGAGCCGGAGCGGCCCGAGCAGCTCGTCGAGCTGATGCGGGACGGGCGGCTCCGCGGCGTCGAGATCCCGTCCGTCCCGGGCGGCGTGTACTTGGGCGACCTGCGCCTGCGCGAGTTCTGGGCGGCCGCCGAGGAGACGGGGGCGCTCGTGTTCGTCCACCCCAGCTCGCGCGGCTTCGCGCTGCCGGTGATGGAGGAGCACTACCTGTGGAACACGGTCGGCAACCCGCTCGAGACGACGGTGAGCGCCGCACACATGCTCGGCGCGGGAGTCCTCGACGCCCACCCGCGCCTGAACGTCCTGCTCGCCCACGGCGGCGGCGCCCTGCCCACGCTCCGTGGGCGGCTCGCGCGCGAGCAGGAGATCCACCCGCCCGGCCGCGACGTGCACGCGGAGCTGCGCCGCTTCCTCGTCGACACGGTCGTCCACGACGTCGAGGTGCTGCGCGACCTCGTCGAGCTCTTCGGCCCCGACCGCGTGTTGCTCGGCTCGGACTACCCGTTCGACATGGGGTCCGAGCGCCCGGCCGAGATCGTCCGCGCGCTCGGGCTGCCGCCGGAGGAGGAGGCGCTGATCCTCGGCGGCAACGCACTCCGCCTCCTCGATCCGAGTAACCCTGTGGTACTTGCTCAGGAGCGGCCGGCGTGAGAGGCGAGGCCGGCGGCGCCGTCGCCGAGCACTTCCCGGTGCCCGAGGTCGAGCGTCTTCACGAAGCGCTGCGCGCCCGCGGTAAGCGACACGAAGCTGCCGAGCTCGACGATCTGCGCCTCGTCGAAATGGGCGTGCAGCCGCTCCCAGAGGGGGTCATCGGCGAGGTCGGGATCCCACGCGATCGCGCGCGTGTACGCAAGCGCCGTCTTCTCACGCTCGTCGAACGCGTCGGACTCCTCGAAGAGCAGGATCTCGTCGACGAGCTCCTCGGAGAGCCCCTGCGCACGCGCCGCCTCCGACCGCTGGCCGCCGCAGTAGTTGCACTCGACCGTCTTGGACACGTAGAGGCGGCAGAGCTCCTTGAGCCGGTTGTCGAGGTGCCGATCCGAGAACGTCGCGTTCCAGTACGCGGAGAACGTGCGCAGGATCTCGGGCACATGCGCGCGGATCGCCTGGCTCTCGGGCCGCGGCGTACCGTGCAGTCGGGCTCGCTCCAGGATCTCGCGGTCGGCCGGATCGTCGAGGGACTCGGGGTCGACGTAGCTGATCCTCGGCATACGAACAATCTTATGAGGAGGTAGGGAGACGTGCCCGACGAGAGGGTCTCAGCGGCGATCGCGCACTGGGCGCCGCGCTTCGTCACGAACGGGGTCGACATGAACGACTTCCAGACCGTCACCGGGTCGGTCGAGGTGTGGGAGGAGTGGCTGCCGGCGTGGCGCGCGAACGGCGACATGCACGCGGAGCTCGCCCGAGAGGCGGAGGAGGTGGGGCGGACGCGCACCGCGGGCGAGGCGTGGAACCGCGCGGCGCTCTCGTATCACTTCGGCAAGTTCGTCTGGATGCTCGACCTGGACCGCTACCGCGAGAACACGTTCCTCGCGGTCGAGGCGCTCCGAAACGCGCACCGCCACCTCGATCCGAGCGCGGAGCGGCTCGAGATCCCGTACGAGGGGATCGCGATGGCGGCCAACCTGCGCCGGCCCGAGGACGCCGAGCGGCCGGCGCTCGTGCTCCTGCTCCCCGGGCTCGACTCGACGAAGGAGGAGTTCTTCGCCTGGGAAAACGTCTTCCTCGCGCGCGGCATGGCGACGCTCTCGCTCGACGGGCCTGGCCAGGGCGAGACCGGTCTCTCCTCGCGCATCGAGCCCGCGTACGAGAAGGCGGTGACCGCCGCGCTCGACTTCCTCGAACGGCCGGGAGACCTCGACCTCGGGCGCGTCGGGCTCGCCGGCGTCTCGCTCGGCGGCTACTACGCACCGCGCGCAGCCGCGTACGAGCCGCGAGTGAGGGCGGCGGTAGGGATCAGCGGCCCGTTCGACTTCGCCGAGTGCTGGGAGACGATGCCGCGGCCCACGCGCGAGACCGTCCAGCACCACGTCGGTGCGGCGGACGAGGAGGAGGCGCGCGCGAAGGCGGCCGAGCTGAACCTGTACGACGCGGCGCCGCGGCTCGACCGACCCTACCTCGCGATCACGGGCCGGCACGACCGGTTGATCCCGTGGGAGCAGACGAAGCGCCAGGCGGAGGAGGCGCCGGGCGGCGAGTTCGTCCTCTACGACGACGGAAACCACGTCTGTAACAACCTCC
>VAXA01000266.1 GCA_005883365.1 Actinomycetota bacterium | reverse complement strand
CGCCGCTTCACGGGACTGCCAGGTCGCGAAGACATTTCTTGTGCTGACAACGCGAAGCACGCGAACGCGACTCTACTTCCTCCTCCAGCGTGGCTCCCTGATGCATTTACGTCATCTTTTGTCGAGCTACGGCCACAAGATTCTCGGCCTGGGCCTCTAGCAGCCGCCCGGCTGGGGCAGCCCTCCGGGGCCGTCCTCGTGCTCGGCGCCCGCCTGCAGGCAGTACGAGGTAGCGTCGGCGCGGACGAGCACGACGCCGCTGCCGGGCGGGAGCGTTGCGCCCCCGTACGTCCCGCTCTGCATATAGAACGCCTGCATTGCGGCGTCGGCCTGGCTGAAGTTCGTCGCGGCAGCCGCGGACTGCGCCTGCGTGATCGCCTGCCGGCCCGACGTCGACGTGGAGCCGTTCGACTTCGCGTCCTGCGAGTACAGGTAGATGCCGATCAGAACGGCGACGAGGAACGCCGGGATGCCGAGGACGCGAACCACCCCAGCGGTATCGGCCCCGACAGGCCGAGGCTCAAGGCGTCCTGCGGAACGTCACCGATCCGGTTGCGGGGCGGTAGCCGTGCTTCTCGTTCAGTGAACGGATCGGAGCGTTCAGCTCGTCGTTGAACGTCTCGAGCGTGTGGAACCCCTCGCGTTTCGCCCAGGCGATTTCGGCGCGTTTCAGCGCGCTCGCGATCCCGCGCCCGCGGAAGGAGCGCTTCACGCCGGTCATGTCATGCATGGCGTAGCCGGGCCGGACGGACATCGCCAGCTTCGCGTAGCCGGCCACTTCGTGGCCCGCCAGGGCGACGAAGACGGCGTCGGCGCGGTCGCCCGAGCCCTGCATGTCCTGCGAGAGCCAGCCCTCGAACGGCTCCATCGCGACATCGCCGCTGCCCGGCTCGTCGGGATACGCCTCGCACGCCACGTCGTAGATGCCGCGTGCGAGTTCCGGCTGCTCTGCCCACGTCACGATCTCGATCCCGTGGGGAGGATCGACGGCCGGCTCCTCGATCGGCGTCAGGTCTAGCGCGAGCCGGACGCTGCGGCCGATCTCCCGGAAGTCATGCCGCTCTGTCCAGGCGAGGGACCCAGAGTCGTCGTCGCGCACCTCCACGTCGAGCGTCGGCACGCCGAGCACCTCGGCCCGCCGCTGGAGCTCGTCGAGGAGCGCGGAGCCGATCCCGCGCCCGCGCGCCGCCGGCACGACCCGCACGTCGGCCCGTGCGACACCCGGCGGCGAGTGCCAGCCGGGCGTGAGCCGCCCGGCGCCGACCGCAGCCCCGGCCTCCTCCCCGAGCAGCCACACGGTCAGCGGCGCCTGGCGCTTCCAGTCGAGGAAGTCCGCGATCACGCCCTCCGCGCGGCCGGGCTCGCGTTCCGTGGCGTTCACGACAGCAACCCAGCGGGCGAGCTCGTCCTCCTCGATCTCGCGGATCGAGGCGGTGCTGCTGCTGCTGCTGCTGCTGCTCACGCGACCACGCGGTACACCTGGAAGACCTCGGCGTACTCGCGGTTCACGTTGATGCCGTGCGTGCGGGCGAGATTGCGGACGTACTCGGCGTTCGCGTAGCGGCGGTGTTGCTGCGAGGCGTAGTGCTCGAGAGCCGCAATCTTCCGCTCGATCTGGTGCTCCTCGAGCGCGACGTACCACTGGTACTCGAAGTCGAAGTTGTTCCACGGGATCTCGTAGCCGAGGATCGTCGTCCGCTTGAAGGCACGCAGGCCCTCCTCGGCGACCGTGCGGTGGTCCTGGTGGACGTCGTGGAGGCTCGGCTGGAAGACCACCTCCGGCTCCCACGCCTCCCACAGCGCGACGAGCAGCTCGAGGATGTCCTGCCGCCGCTGCGGGAACGTGCGGACGTCGAAGTCGTGGACCGTCAGCGACTCGGTGGGGATACCGAGCTCGGCCGTCGCCTCCGCGACCTCGCGCGCATGCGTGTCCGGCGGGAAGCCCGGCGGCAGCGAGCGGGTCGCGATCGAGAAGGCGACGTAGCGGACGTCGCACCCAGCGTCGACGAGCCGCGCCATCGTCCCCCCGCACCCGAACTCGCCGTCGTCGGTGTGCGGCGCGAGCACAAGCGCCTTCCGCCACTGCTCGATCACTGTCTCTTCACTGGGCGATCATCTCAGGCACGGGCTCGTCGGCGGTCTCCTCCACCGGCCGCGGCGGACGCGCCCGCACGCGCCTCGGCGCCGCGAGCGCGACCAGGCCGATCAGCCCCCATGTCGTCGGATCCTCGAAGAAGTCGTTGTAGGCGAGGGAGTGGACGAAGATCGCCACGAGCCCGAGCCCTGCCGCCAGGGCGAGCCGGCCGAACACGGGGTGCTCGATCCGCCGGTACGCCGCGAGAAGCAACGCTCCGACGAGCCAGAAGTAGAGGACGAGGCCGATACCGCCCTGCTCCGCTGCGACCGTCACCGGCGTGTTGTGCGATGCGCTCTTCCTCGGCGTGCGGTGCGTCCGCTTCGAGTACGCGTGCTCGAACCCGCCCAGACCGACGCCGATCGCGGGATGCGCCTTTGCGATCCGGATCCCGTTCGCAATCAGACTTGCGCGCCCGTGCGTCGCGCTGTTCAGGCCCCCGGTCGTGTGGTGGCGGAGGGCGTGCATCAGCGTCGGCTGGGCCGCCGCGAGCCCGCCGAGGACGACGAGCGCCGCTGCGAGCGCGAGGAGCGACCGCCAGCGCCAGACGACCGCAGCGACGCCGAACACGGCCACGAGCAGCGCCGCGAAGCTCGACTGCGAGAACGAGACGAGAAGCCCGAGCCAGGCGACGGCGGCGAAAACCAGTGCGGCGATCCCGAGCCTGCCCAGGCGCCCGCGCACGATGAGCACGACCGTCGCGATCAGCGCGATCACGAGGAAACGCCCGTAGATCGACGGATCCCAGAAGACCGAGTTGACGCGGAAAAGGGCGCTGTACGTGTTGCTGATCTGCAGCTTCGAATTCTGGAAGATGTTGCGGGTCTCGTACTGGTAGAAGCCGACGACGACGAACACGAGCGCCATCGCTACGAGCTCGCAGTAGAGGATCCGGACGCGCGACGGCTGCCACGGAAGGCGCGCGATCGAGACCGCGAGAATCGTCAACGGGATGTAGAAGGCGAGCAGATCGATCGCCGCCATGTGGATGTCGACGCTCCACTCGAGCGAGATGCCGATCCACCCGAGGTAGAGCGCGAGCGGCCACGACGCGATGCCGAGCTCCCGCGTCCTTCCGTCTCCCTCCACGAGCTGCCAGAGCAAGAGGCCGGCCGCCCCGAGCGCGACCGCGTAGAGCGGCACGAGCAGCTGGTGATGGAGGAAGTGCACCCGGAACGGGATGAAGGCGAGCGTCGCGAAGGCGACGAGCCATGGCTCGCGCCGGAAGAGCCAGGCGAGCAGCGGGCCGAGCAAGAGCGCTCCACAAACCGCCGCTGCGAGCTCCCATGCACTGGCCGGCGAGAACGACGCGACGAGCAGGACCGTGCCGACTCCTGCGTAGGCGAGGCCGGCGATGCGGTTCCGCCGCGTCCGCGCGACGAGGAGGACCGCCAGGCCGAGACAGGCGATCGGTCCCGCAATCTCGGCCAGCCCGATCACTTCCGCCGCACCTTGACGACCGCACTCGCGGCGTGTCCGTGCTCGGCGACGACGAGGTGGTAGGTGCCGCGACGCGTCGGCGCGCGAAGCCGCAGCAGCTTCCCGTGCCCGGCGCCGTGCTGCCGGCCGAGCCGCCACGTGTAGCGAGACGCCCGAGTCTCGACGCCGACCGTGAAGCGGGCGCCGGCACGAACGCTGAGGCGGCGCCGCGCGAGGTCGATATAGCGGACGACGATCGTGACGTCCTTGCGATCGCTCGGCGGAGTCTGGTTGCCGGCGAGGTCGAGGGCGCCCACGGACAGGACGTAGGTGCCCGGGCGAAGCGGCCTGCCGTCGAGCGTCCCGGCCCATTTGACCGCGGCGTGCTCGCGGGTCGGCCGGCCGCGGATGACCCGGCGCCGGCCGAGGTAGACGACGGCGTTCGCCTGCTCGCTGAGCGTGTACCGGATCTTGACTGTCCGCCCCGACCCCCCGAACAAGACGTCGTGCGCGGTGGTGGCGGACAGGACCGTCGGCTTCTTCGTGTCGAGGAAGATCCGGTCGACAAGCGGGAAGAGGATCGTCCGGCGCGCGTCTGCCAGATGGATCTCAGGCCGGTACGCCCCGTCCGGGGCCAGGGTCCCGGCCTCTGTGCGCCCATCCCAGAAGAAGGTCCGGGGACGCCGCTTGGGCACCTGCGCCGCCTTGGCGATGATGGCGACTGTGTGGTTACCGGCATCGACGATCGACAGTCTCACGCGATCGTTATGGCGCAGCCTGATGCGGATCGACGCCTTGCTCGTCCCGCAGTGGCACGTCGGCGCCAGGAACTTCGAGACGCGCGCGCCGTAGACCGGGCTCTTG
>VAXA01000009.1 GCA_005883365.1 Actinomycetota bacterium | reverse complement strand
AGAACCCGACGGCTCTCGAACCGAACAACCAGATACTTGCCGCGCCGCTCGACCGCTGCGACGCGTTCGCCTTCGAGCTCAGCCGCCACCTCGGCCGGCTCATAGGGACGGACGAGACGCACGTCGTCGATGCTCACGCGCTCGAAGCGCCGACCGACGAGCGCGGGCTCGAGCTGCCTGCGGACGCTCTCGACCTCCGGCAGCTCCGGCATACGGTCAGCGTAATCGCGTGGTGGAGGCCCGCCGAGCGCCCTACGGCAACACCACGGGCTGGCCCGGGATGCCGCGCGACGGCGCCTTGCCGCCGAGCCACGCGTTCACGGTCGCGCCGACGTCCGCGAACTCGCCCTCGTGGACCCGGCCGGCTGCGTTCCGTCCCTCGACGTACGCGAGCAGGAGTGCGTGCTCGCGCGAGTGGTCCGTCGACGCCGTCGTCGGGTCGCACCCGTGATCGGAGGTGATGATGAGGAGGTCGCCCGGCCGCAGCGCGTCGAGAAGGTCGGGGAGACGGTAGTCGAAGTCCTGGAGGCAGCGGTGGAAGTTGACCGGGTCGTTCCGGTGGCCCCAGAGCATGTCCGTCTCGACGAGGTTGACGAAGACAAAACCATCGTCGAGTTCGCGGAGCAGGCGCTCCGTCTGCTGGATCCCCTCGATGTTCGACTTCGTCGGCAGCGACTCGTCGATGTCGACGCCCGCGAAGATGTCGCCGATCTTGCCGACGCCGTGGACTTTCTGGCCGGCCTCGCGGATCAGTGTCAAGTAGTTCGGCCGGCGTGGCTCGAGCGAGAAGTCGTGCCGGTTCGGCGTCCGCACGTAATTGCCCGGCTCGCCCGTGAACGGCCGCGCGATGACGCGCCCGACGGCGTGCTTGCCCGTGAGGATCTCGCGCGCGGCTCGGCAGGCGTCGTAGAGCTCCTCGAGCGGGACGGTCTCCTCGTGCGCCGCGATCTGGAAGACGGAGTCGGCCGACGTGTAGACGATCCATTTCCCGGTCCGCTGGTGCTCCTCCCCGAGCTCCTGGATGATCTCCGTGCCCGAGGCTGCCTTGTTGCCGATCACCCCCCGGCCGGTGCGGTGCATGAACGGGTCGATCACGTCGTGCGGGAAGCCGTGCGGGTAGGTCGGAAACGCCTGCGCCGTGACGATTCCCACGTGCTCCCAGTGACCCGTCGTCGTGTCCTTGCCCTTCGAGCGCTCGATCAGCCGGCCGGCCACAGCCGGGGCACCCGGCTGCGGCGGGCATCCCTCGAGGGGCTCGACGTTGCCGAGGCCGAGCGCCTCGAGGCTCGGCAGGTCGAGCCCACCGACGGCTCGCGCGACGTTGCCGAGCGTGTCCGAGCCTTCGTCTCCGTACTGTCCGGCGTCCGGCAGCTCGCCGGCGCCGACGGCATCGAGCACGATGACGCACGCCCTGGGCATCGGGCTATTCTAGGGACGCCCGTGTCGACCGCCTTTGGCCTCCTCGCTTTCGCTGCCTACGTCGTCGCGATCATCGGCGCCGCGGCGGGCGTGACGTGGGTCGTGGTCCGGCTGACGCCTAGCCGAAAGTCCGACAGCTCGGCGCGCAGCTAGACCGGCGCGAGCGGCAAGACGTCCGCGAGCGGCGTGTAGTCGAGGCCGTGCGCCTCGGCCACCGCCTCGTAAGTGATCTTCCCGTCGAGAACGTTGACGCCGTGACCGAGGGCCGGGTCGCGCCCCACCGCCTCGGCGAGCCCGTGGTCGGCGATCGCCTCGACATAGGGCAGCGTCGCGTTCGTGAGCGCCTTCGTGGACGTCACCGGGACCCCACCGGGCATGTTCGCGACGCAGTAGTGGATGATCCCGTCGACCTCGTAGACCGGGTCGGAGTGCGTGGTTGGGTGTGCCGTCTCGATGCAGCCGCCCTGGTCGATGGCGACGTCGACGATGACGGCTCCCGGCTGCATGTCGGAGAGCATCGCGCGGGTGATGAGCTTGGGGGCGCGCGCACCCGGGATGAGGACGGCACCGATGACGACGTCGGCGTGCGCAATCGTCTGCTCCACTTCCAGGCTCGACGACATGAGCAAGCTGACGCGGCCGGAGAGGATCTCATCGAGGTGGCGCATCCGGTCGATCGAGCGCTCGAGGAGCGTTACGCGAGCGCCGAGGCCGAGCGCGATGATCGCCGCGTTGTAGCCGACGATCCCTCCGCCGAGCACGACGACGTGCCCCGGCAGGACGCCCGGCGTTCCCGCCAGGAGAACGCCACGGCCGCCGAGCGGCTTCTCGAGGAAGTGCGCCGCGGCCTGCGGCGCGAGCCGTCCCGCGATCTCGCTCATCGGCGCCAGCAGCGGCAACCGGTGGTCGTCCGTCTCGACGGTCTCGTAGGCGACGGCCGTGATACCGCTTTCGGCGAGGGCCCGCGTGAGGGGCTCGTCGGCAGCGATGTGGAGGTACGTGAAGAGGACGAGTCCTTCGCGCAACCGCGAATACTCGGGCTCGATCGGCTCCTTCACCTTGAGGAGCAGGTCGGCCTCGCCCCACGCTTCGTCGACCGAGACGATGCGGGCGCCCGCCCTCTCGTACTGCTCGTCGGCGAAGGCGCTGCCCTCCCCCGCCGTCGCCTGCACGAGGACCTCGTGGCCGTGCTGGATCAGCTCACGCGCGCCCGCGGGTGTGAGTGCCACGCGGTACTCGTCGGTCTTGATCTCTTTCGGAACGCCGATGCGCAAAGCGGGGAGACACTATCTCCCCGGCGCAGCACCACGAAGTCGCGAGGGACTTGCCAGCGACCCGCAACCACAAGGCACTGTTCCACGACGATTCCGACGGTAGCGTCGATCGCGAGGGCGGAGGGAAAGCACCCCACCCTGGGTGGGGGTTGCTTCAGATGGCCGGCTAGCCCGGACCTGTCCCGTGTGGAGCCGTCCGGAGGTAGAGCAACAAGCCGGCGAGCGTCTTCGCGTCCTCGATCTCGCCAAGTCGTTCGCGGATCTCGGCGACCGGCCAGCGGACGAGCTCGAGCTCCTCGTCCGCGTCCGGAGCCGCCTCGCCCCGGACCACGCCCTCCGCCGCGAACAGATGCATCCGCTCGCGACAGAAGCCGGGCGTCGTCCAGAACGCCGCCAGCTCACGCCACTCGCCGCCGGTCAACCCGCACTCCTCCTCCAGCTCCCGCCGCGCCGTCTCGAGGGGCTCCTCGCCCGGCTCCGCCGTTCCCGCCGGCAGCTCGAGCAGACGCTTCCGCGCCGGCTCCCGCAGCTGCCGGACGAGGCTGACCGACCCCTCGCCGTCCACCGCCACCACGGCAACCGCGCCCGGATGCTCGACGATCTCGCGCTCATGCTCGCCCCAGCGCTCCACGGTCAGCCCCAGAAGCGAGCCGTCGTAGACCCGGCGCGCGGAGTCCGGCTCGAAGCTCACGCGACCGGCACGCCGTCGCGGGCGCACTCGACGAGGGCCACTGTCACGTCGACCATCGCCTCGAGGTCGGCGACGGCGATCCGCTCGTGCGGGCTGTGGAAGTCGTGCACGCCGCTCGTGAGATTGACGCACCGGAGGCCGCGCTCGTTGAACACGTTCGTATCGGCGGCCCCGCCCGAGAGCGCATAGCGCACCTCGTGGCCGCACCGCCCGAGCGCGGCAGCGGCGAGCCGGACGACGTCGTCGCTCTTCGCGAAGCGGTAGCCGCGATAGGTCTTCCGCAACTCGCTCTGCAGCTCGCACTCGGTCTCGCTCGCCGCGAACGCGCACGCGTCGAGCATTTCCTGCACGAGATCGCCGAGCTTCCGCTCGTCCTGCGAGCGCGCCTCCGCGAGGAACGAGCACGAGTCGGGGACGATGTTGCCGGCAGTGCCGCCGCGGATGACGCCGACGTTTGCCGTTGTCTCCTCGTCGACGCGCCCGAGACGCAGGTCGGCGATCGCCTTCGCTGCCGCCTGGATCGCCGACCGGCCTTCCTCGGGCGCCATCCCCGCATGCGCGGCCTGGCCGTGGAAGGTGATCTCGAGCCCCTGCGCGAACGGCGCGCCGAGGATGACCTCGCCGATCGATCCCTCCTGGTCGTAGACGAAGCCGAGCCGGGCCTGCAGCCGCGTGTGGTCGAACGCGGCGGCCCCGAGCAGGCCGATCTCCTCCTGACGGGTGAACAGCAGCTCGATGCCTGCGTGCGGGACGTTCTCGACGAGCGCCCGGCGTACACCCTCGAGCATCTGCACCACCGCGGCCTTGTTGTCGCCGCCGAGGATCGTGCCGCCAGCGTTCCGGATCACGCCGTCTTCTACGACCGGTCGGAGCTCGCCGGAGGGAGGCACCGTGTCGAGGTGGGCGCAGAAGAAGAGCGGCGTCCCCTCGGCAATCGGCTCGAGTCGTGCATAGACGTTGCCGAAGCCGTCCTCGTCGGGCTCGAGGCCGAGGTCGCGCAGAAACCGGAGGACGACATCTGCGGCGGCGCGCTCCTCGCCGGACGGCGTCGGCAGCGCGGCGAGTTCGAGAAAGAGGTCGACCGCCTCGGACACGTGCCGATCCTACGGAGGAACGGCTAGGCGGCGACGCGCTCGCCGGCCCGCGCACGCGTGCGGTCGAGCGCCGCAGCGACGAAGCCGCGGAAGAGCGGGGCCGCCCGCGTCGGCCTGGACTTGAACTCCGGATGGAACTGGCTCGCGACGAACCATGGATGGTCGGGGAACTCGACGATCTCGACGAGGCGGCCCTCCTGAAACGTCCCGCTCACGACGAGGCCGCTCTCGACCAGGCGGTCGCGGAACGTGTTGTTGACCTCGTACCGGTGCCTGTGCCGCTCGTGGATCGTCGACTCGCCGTACAGCTC
>VAXA01000067.1 GCA_005883365.1 Actinomycetota bacterium | reverse complement strand
GGGTTGCCGCTCCGCGTCTGGCAGTCGGCGCCCGCCGACCGGCTGGGCGAGCTGCGCGAGCTCGGCCTCCGCAGCGGCGCCGGCTCGCCGCTCCTCCGGCTCGGCTACCTGAAGGCGTTCATGGACGGGACGCTCGGCTCGCAGACTGCGTGGCTCACGGACGGAAGCGGCGTCGTGATCACGACGGGCGACCAGCTCGAGGAGATCGTGCGCGAAGGCGCCGAGGCGGGCTGGCCGGTCGCGGTGCACGCGATCGGCGACGCGGCGAACCGCGCTGCCCTTGACGCCTTCGAGCGCTCCCGGGAAACCTGGCAGCCGCGCGGCCTGCGTCCGCGGATCGAGCACGCGCAGTGCCTCGCGCCCGAGGACGTCGCGCGCTTCGCCGAGCTCGGAGTCGCCGCATCGGTTCAGTTTTCGCACGCCCCCTCAGACGAGCACCTCGCCAGGCGCTACTGGGCCGACCGGCTGGACGGCGCGTACTCGTTCCGCTCGCTCCTCGAGTCCGGCGCCCTCCTCGCCAACGGCTCCGACGCGCCGGTCGAGGAGCTCGAGCCGTGGGCGGGCGTCGTAGCGGCCGTCCTCGACCACTGGCGCGACGACCAGCGGCTCACGCTCGAGCTGGCGCTGCACGCAGTCTGCGTCGCGCCCGCCTGGCTGTCCCACGACGAGCGCGTCCGCGGCACGCTCGTCCCGGGCCGCTACGCAGACCTCGTGGTGCTCGACCGCGACCCGTACGCCTGCGAGCCGCAGGAGCTTCGTGAGGTCCAGGTCGTGGCGACGATGCTTGGGGGGCGCTGGACGCACAGCCCGCCACCCTGGGACTAGGACTTGCCTTGCGTGTACCGAATGGCAGACACTCGAAGGGTCCTTCTCGCAAGGAGGGTTCGGTGGAAGCCACGACTGGACGGAACGAGCTGCGACATCAGGCCGTCGGCCTGCCGCAGACCTTGTTCCAGTCGATCACGCACATGGCGCCGGGCGCGGCGATCGCGTTCTCGATCTATCTCTCGATCGTCAACGCGGGCCCGGCGCTGCCGCTGGCTGTGCTCATCGCCCTGGTCGCATGCACGCTCGTCGCGATCTCGATCGGCCAGCTCGCCAAGGAGATGCCGTCGGCAGGCGGTCTCTACTCCTACGTCGCGCGGGCGCTCGGCCCGCAGGCCGGAGCGTACGTCGGCTGGTGCTACCTGCTGTTCCAGCCTCTCGTCGCCCCGCTCCTTTTCCTCATCTTCGCGTGGACGACGCGTGACGTCGTCTTCAGCGACAAGCACGGGCTCGGCTGGCACTACAGCGGGCAGTGGTGGATCTGGATCGTGCTCGCTGCGGGGATCGTCTTCTATCTCACCTACCGCGACGTCCGGATCTCGACGAAGGCCGGAGTGATTCTCGGCGTCTTCGAGATCGCGGTCTTCGTCGCGTTGTCGGCGTGGATGCTGATCTCGAACTTCAGCGACATCACGATCCAGACGTTCAATCCGTCGCACGCGCCGGGCGGCACGTACGCCGGCGTATTCAAGGGGATGGTGTTCGCGATCCTCGCCTTCATCGGGTTCGAGTCTTCGGCGCCGCTGGGCGAAGAGGCCAAGAACCCGCGCTGGACGGTGCCGCGCGCCGTCGTCCTCTCGTGCGTCGGCGTCGGGATCTTCTATCTCTTCTGCTCGTATGCCTGGGTCATCGGCACGGGCTTCAACCGCTTCACCGCGGTGGCGACGGCGGCCGCGAACCCGTGGCGCGACCTCGGCATAGTCTTCTGGGGCGGCGGCTGGGTGCTCGTCTTCTTCGCGATCATCAACTCGGCGCTCGCAAACTCGAACGCCGGTGCGACTGCCGCGTCGCGCGTGCTCTACTCGCTCGGACGGAACGGCCTACTGCCGAAGGCGTTCGCGCGCACGCATCCGACGCATAAGACGCCCCACGTCGCGATCACGTTCCAGACCGCACTCGGCCTCGTCGTCGCGCTGTTGCTCGGCTGGAAGTACGGCGACCTGATCACCGCGTTCTCGATCATCGCCACGGCGGTGACCGTCGTCGTGATCGTCGTCTACATCATCGTCTGCTTCGCGACGATCGTGTATTTCAGCCGGCGCCCGGATCAGAACCCTTGGCTGCACTGGGTGCTGCCGATCCTCGGCGCCGCAGCGTTCGTGCCGCCGCTCTACTACCAGTACTTCCCGCTGCCGGCGTATCCGGTGCGCTACGCGAACTGGGTGGCGCTCGGCTGGCTCGGCGCCGGCTTGATCGTCGTCGCGCTCGTGCCGAAGGAGAAGCTCGCGAACGTCGATCAGCTCTTCAGCGAAGGTGCGCCGCCGCCCGAGCCGGAGCCACCCTCTACACCTGTGGCGGTTCCACTCGCGTGAGACACCGCATCTCCCGGGACGAGGTCGTCTGGGCGTTCGGCCCCGACCTCGTCCCGGTGCTCGAGGTCGAACCCGGCGACGTCGTCACCTTCGAGACGAACGACTGCTTCACCGGCCAGATCCGGAGCGAGGACGACCTCGTCACCTCGATCGACATGACGAGGATCAACAGCGCGACCGGCCCCGTTGCGGTGAAGGGAGCCGAGCCGGGCGACTCGCTCGTGGCCGAGATCCTCGACGTGCGCCCCATCGAGTGGGGCGTCGCCACGCTCATCCCCGGCTTCGGCCAGCTCATCGAGCAGGTGAAGTCCCCGCTCACCCGGCTGTTCGAAGTGCGAGACGGGATGGTGAAGATGAACGACCGCGTCTCGTTTCCCGCCATGCCGATGGTGGGCGTCGTCGGCGTGGCGACCGACGGCGAGGAGCTCTCGAACGGCCTCGCCGGACGGCACGGCGGCAACCTCGACGACCACTGGCACGGCGCAGGCGCGAAGATCTTCTTCCCGGTCCGGCAACCGGGCGGCATGTTCGCGGTCGGCGACATGCACGCGGCGATGGGCGACGGCGAGATCTGCTTCACCGGCGTGGAGATCGCCGGGGAGGTCGACATCCGCTTCGACGTCCTCAAGCGGAAGCAGGCAACGTGGCCGGTGACCGAGCTCGCCGACCGCTGGCTGCCGCACGCGACCGCCTACGAGTACGACGAGGCGCTCGCGCTCGTGGCGGACGAGGCCGCTCGCCTGCTCGTCGACCAGCACGGCTTCTCGCTCGAGGACGCGTTCATCTTCCTCTCCGTCGCCTGCGACGCCGGAGTCGCTCAGGCGTGCAAGCCCGCCGAGGGGTTCGGGACGATCGCGCGTTTCTCGATCCCGAAGATCGACGCCTGCCCCGCGCCGTTCGGCGTCTAGCTAGACGGCAACGGGCGAGCCGGCGGCCACCATGGCCGCCAGCTCACTCCGCATGCGTCTCAGCTCTCGCTTCTTGTCCTCGAGAGCGGGCGTGCGCACGCCGTACGTCTTGAGAAGCCGCAGCTCGCTCACTCGCTGGCGAATCTGCTCGAGCAGGCGTTCGACCTCACGCCGGTAGGCCTCCCTGGTCATGCGGCCTCCTCCAGGAGCTCGAGCTCGGGGAGATCCGCGAGGGCGATCGCCGCAAGCACGTAGAAGGCGACGGTGAACCCGTGCGTCAGCGCCTTGGGCGCGAGCGGGCCGACGCCGTGGGCGGCCGCATAGTGGCTCGTGTACGTCGTCGCGATCGTGGTCGCGATGGCGACCCCGATCGCCCCGCCGATCTGCTGGGTCGTGTTCAGCAACCCGGATGCCACGCCGGCGTCGCGTGGAGCAACGCCCATGAGCGCGCCGATCGACATCGGCACGAAGACGAACGCCATCCCGATTCCGCCGACGAGGAACGCCGGGAATAGATCCCAGAAGTAGTGCCCCGTGACCGGCAGCCGCGTGTAGAGGAGAAGCCCTGCCGTCGCCATCAACATGCCGACCGGGAGGACGCGGCGGATGCCGATCCTCGTCACGAGGTTCTGCGAGACCGCGGACATCGTGATGATCGCGAGCGTGAACGTCAGGTACGCCGCGCCGGTCTTCAGCGCGGAG
>VAXA01000264.1 GCA_005883365.1 Actinomycetota bacterium | reverse complement strand
CTCGAGAACGCCCTCAAGTCGTCGCGCTTCGTCTCACAGGCGATCGTCGTCGGCGACCGTCGCCCCTACGTGACGGCCCTGCTGACGCTCGAGGAAGCGGAGGTCGCGTCGAGCGGCCGCGACGCGCAGAAACTCGCGCAGGAGCTCGTCGACGACGTCAACCGCGACCGGACACGCGTCGAGCAGATCAAGCGGTTCGTGATCCTCCCGCGCGACTTCTCCGAGGAGGAGGGCGAGGTGACGCCGACGCTGAAGCTACGCCGCAAGGTCATCCACGAGCACTTCGCGGATGAGATCGAGAAGCTCTACGCGGGCTAGCCGAGGATTCGCTTGGCGCCGTCGTATTCGGACGAGTACCAGCCCTCGCTCAGGCTGTCGATGCGCACGACGTCGCCCGTGTGCGGCGCGTGGATGAACTGCCCGCCGCCGACGTAGATCCCGACGTGGCCGAGGCCGGCGAAGAAGACGAGGTCGCCGGGTTGGAGCTCGTTCCGCGGTACCGAGACGGCGTCCGCGTAGCTCCACTGCGCGACGGTGTAGTGCGGCAGCGAGATGCCGACCTGGGCGAAGACGTACATCACGAAGCCGGAGCAGTCGAAGCCGCTCGGGCTCGCGCCGCCCCACACGTAGGGGACGCCGAGGTAGTTCATCGCGATCCCGACGACGCCGCTGTAACGGCTCGGCGGCACCGAGCTGTTCGTTGGGTCGCCGACCCCGAAGCTGCCCACCGGAGCCGCGGCCTGCGCCTGTGCCGCGGCCCGAGCACGGTGCGCCGCCGCCTGCTGGGCGGCCTGCTGCTGCGCGATCATCGTCTGGAGCTGCGATCGAACCGAGCTGTACAGGTGCCGCTCGGCGGCAACCCTTCCCTCGATCCGGTTACGGGCCGCCGCGCGCACCGCGACCAGCCGGTGCTGCCGGGCACGCTCTCGCCGCAGCAGAGTCCGGTGATGCACTACCTGGTGCCGGAACGAGACCACCTGGTGGATGAGAGACGCATCCTGCTTCGAGATCGAGTTGACGGTCTCGATCCGCGAGATGAGGTCGTCGAGGCTGCGAGCTCCGAGGATGACGGCGAGCGACGACTGCTGCTCCTGGGTCGTGTAGATCGCGACGAGCCGCTTCGCAAGCGAGCGTTGCGCACGTGTGAGGTTCCCGCGAGCGACGCCCAGGGCCTGCCGGTTGATCTGCAGTTCGTGCTCGACGTGCTGCAGCCTCCGGCTCGCAACCTCGTAACGGCTGTTCGCCCGCTGCGCCGCCGCATCGAGCCGCTGCAGCTGCACGAGCACGGCCTGCGCCTGGGCGCGCTTGGCGCCGATCTGGTCCGCGTCCGCTCCCGGTGCGGTCGCACCGACGAGGCCGGCTGCGAGCAGCCCGATGAGCAGCGCCGAGATCGCTGCCTGCCGCCTCGGCACGCACAATGACGTCCTCCCGCCCGTCACAAGGTGGGGACGGTAACAAGCCTGCCGGATGCCCGCAAGCGAGTACCCGTCGCGAAAATGCTGCAATTTGGCACGACACCCGCCCGGAGGGGCTGTAGCACCCGCCGCACAAAGTCGCACGGTCGACTACGGTCCGCCGACGTGCGCCGGCGGACGAGATCACGCACCGCGCGCCTCGCAGCTCTCGCCGCGGTGCTCACCCTGACGGCTGCGACGGCGGCGGTCGCCGCTCCAGGGACGGCGGGTCGCGGGGAGAAAAGCCCCCTCGGTGGCACGGCGCAGAGCCTGGACACCCGGACCCACCAGGCGCTGCTCGGCGTCTACGCGCTCGACTCGCAGCTGCAGGCGTGGCACAGCCGGGTGACCTCGCTCGGCGCGGCGGCAACCGCCCTACGGCAGCGCGGGGCTTCCCTTCGGGAGGAGCTCAGTGCAGCCCAGACCTCGCTCGAGGTCGGACAGCACCAGCTCGCGCTCGATCTCCGCACCCTGTACGAGCAGGGGAACGTCGACCCGGTCGCGGTGATGCTCGGAGCAACATCCCTTTCCAAGGGCCTCCGACAGCTCGATCACCTCTCGCGCGTCGCGGACGAGAGCCGCAGGATCATCGCGGTCACGACCGCGGCACACCACCGCCTGCTCCGCTCGCAAACCCGCCTCGCGGCCGAGGAACGCCGGCTCGCGCGCTCGCTCGCCGCCGCGCGTCAGGCCGAGCGCAGGGTCGCGGCCGCCGCAGCTGCGCGGCTCGCCTACGTCT
>VAXA01000263.1 GCA_005883365.1 Actinomycetota bacterium | reverse complement strand
GCCGGTGGTAGATCCGCGCGCGGCGGCGTAGATCCTCGTCGACGTCCCAGTCGGGGAACGGCCCGTTCAGCAACCACGCGTAGTCGATGGCGGGGTCGCCCACCTTCGCGTCTCCCCAGTCGACCACGCCGACGAGGCGGCCGTCGCGGCAGAGGAGATGGGACGGCCCGAGGTCGCAATGCACGAGGCGTGGTGCGAAGTCCGCAAGCGTCTCGATCTCTCCCATCAGTGCATCGCCGCGCCGTCGCTCGTCCGCGTCGAGGAGCGGAGTGACGACCCGGCGCCAGTCGCGCACGTGAGCCCGGTAGATCTCCTGCCAGCCGGGCCGAGGCACCCGTAGGTCGCCGGCGTCGAAGGAGTGAAGCGCATCGAGGAAGACGCGGATGCCGTCGGGATCTTCGTCGTGGAGTGGCTCACCCCGGATCAGGCGGTAGACGACGTACGGCGGTCGGCGCGACACGTGCTCGAAACGTGGGATCGCAACCGGTAGCGCCGGACCGAGCTCCGGCAAGAGCTCGATCTCTTTCTCGAGTTCCTCGATGGAGAGCTCCGAGCGCGGGATCCGCATCACCCACTCGCCGTCGAGGATCAGGACCTTGAAGTCCCAGCCGTCGTCGATCTCGACCAGTGGAGCGGCCACGGGGTGACGCTACCCTGCCTCACGGGTCGTGCTCCGCAAGCTCCTCCTCACCGCCGCTCTCGCGGCTCTCCTCGTGTCCGCGGTCGCCTCGGCGGCGACCGGCTCACAGCGCCGCTCGAGCCAGGAGACGGTCTCGACGTCCACCCTCATGCCGGGCGTGACGTACACCCGGGAGGTGGACTTCACGTCGCGCGGCCCCATCGTCCTCGACGTCGTGACCGCACCCAAGCCCGACGGCACCGTGTACTCGCTCGTCCCAGCGCTTTCGAACGACTCGCTGCGGGGGACGGAAAAGCTCACGCAGCTCGAGACCCGGGTCTCCGGCGGAGCGACGACCGTTGCGATCGACGGCGACTACTTCGACCGCCGCACCGGCGCCCCGAACGGCATCCTCTTGCAGAACGGCGTGCTCGAAAGCGCACCGGCGGGCGGACGTTCGAGCCTCGGCATTGCCGCGAACGGAGCGCTGACGACCGCGCGCGTGGGGCTTGCCGGCACCTGGCAGGGGAGCGGCCAGCGCAGGCCGCTCGTCCTGAACACGCCGGCGCGGAAGGGAAAGTTCACGCTCTACACGCCGGCGTACGGCACGGCGACGCCGAGCGAGACGGGAGTCGTGGAAGCGGCGATCGCCTCGTTTCCGCCCGCGCGGCCGGGCGTGACGCTCAATGGGACCGTGACGCAGGTCGTGAGCGGTGGCCCGACCCGGATTCCGCCCGGCGGCGCCGTCCTTGTCGCCCGCGGCTCGGCGTCGACCGCTCAGCTCACGGCCGAGGCGCCGCCCGGACAGCAGGTCGAGGCGCGGCTGTCGCTCTCGCCCGACTGGAGCGGCCTCGTGAGCGCGGTCGGCGGCGGCCCGCTGCTCGTGAAGGACGGCAAGCCCGTCTTCCACGCGAGCGAGTCGTTCGACTCGCGCCGCCTCAACGGCCGGCAGCCCCGCTGCGCGATCGGCCAGCTTCCCGACAGGCGCATCCAACTCGTCGGCGTCGAGGGGACGAATCCCGCGTACAGCATCGGCATGTCGAGCTACGAGCTCGCGGTCGCGCTCTCCCGGCTCGGCGCCGCAACCGCCTTCGGGCTCGGCTCGGGTCCCGCGGCGGGGATCGCGTTCGACGGAAGGCTCCTCACGCGGCCGTCGAACGGCGTCGAGGCGAAGCTCTCGGACGCGCTCGTCCTCTCCTACTCCGGTGTCTACGCAGCGCCTCCGTCCACCGCCGTGCTCTCGCCGAACGGCGACGGCGCCGGTGACAGCGAGGCGCTCTCATACCGTGTCGCGCGTCCCTCGACCGTCGTCGCGACGCTTGCCGGCCCGAGGGGCACCAAGATCACGCTTGCCAACGGGGCGCAATCTCCCGGTCTGCACACGTTCGCGTGGGACGGCAGTGCGGGCGGGGGGCTCGCGCCGGAAGGCGCATGGACGTTCGCGGTCACGGCGACCGACGACCGCAATGTCACGACGAGCGCCCAGCGAACGTTCGCGCTCGACGACACGCTCTCGTCGCTCGCCGTCAAGCTGGGCAGCCGCGGGCTACCGACGGCGGCCTTCCAGCTCGCTCGGGCCGCGACCGTCGTCGTCGTCGTCGAGCGGCCGAACGGCGTGCCGGTGGCGACCCTCCGGCTCGGGTCGCTCGCAGCGGGGCCGCAGCACGCGACGTGGCGGGGCCGGATCGGGCCTCGCCCGGCCCCGAGCGGCCGGTACCGGATGGAGGTCGTGGCCGCGAGCTCCGTCGGCACGAGCTCGCTCGCGGCGCTGTTCTCATTCCGCGCTCACACGCGTAAGTAGAGTCCGCGCGGTGCTCCTCGCGAGCGTATCGTCGGCCTTCACCTCGCAGGTCGCCCACCACGGCGTCTATGCCGTCTTCGGCCTCCTCGCCCTCGGGGCCGTCTTTCCGGCAGGGAGCGAGCTCGTCGCTCTCGTCGGCGGCGCCGTCGCGGCCGGCGTCTTCTCTGGCGTCACCGGCGTCTCGGTCTTCGGCGCGCACATCGGGTCGGGAGGCGGCGCCTACGTGGCGGTGGCGGTGGCGGCGGCGGCCGGCTACCTCGCCGGCGCTCTCGCCGGCTGGCTCGTGGGACGGTTCGGGGGCCGCGAGCTGCTCGAGCGGCGCGGCCGCTGGTTGCACGTGACGCCGGAGCGCCTCGACCGGGCGGACGCGTGGTTCCAGCGCTGGGACCGCCCGGGCGTGCTCATCGGAACGATGACCCCCGTCGTCCGCTCGTTCGTCGCGATCCCGGCGGGGATCTTCGAGATGCCGCTCGCGCTCTTCCTGAGCCTGACGCTCGTCGGCTCGACTCTGTGGTCGTTCGCCTTCGTCGGCATCGGCTACGCCCTCGGCGCGAGCTACCAGCGCTTCGAGCACGACTTCCGCTACGTCGAGTACGCGATCGCGGCAGGCATCGTTCTCGCACTGGCGTATCTGGTGTACCGGAGGAGGGCTGCGGCTAGAGTGATCCCGCGTGCAGACGATTCCCCTCGTTGACGTACGAGCCGAATACGAGCCGCTGATCCCGCGGCTCGAGGCCGCTTTCCGCGAGGTGCTCGAGAGCGAGCGCTTCATCCGCGGCCCGCACTACTGGGCGTTCCAGGAGGAGGCCGCCGCCTACCTCGGCGTGAAGCGGGCGATCGGCGTCGCGAACGGCACTGACGCACTCGTGCTCGCCCTCGACGCGCTCCGCGTCGGCCCGGGGGACGAGGTGATCTGCCCCGCGTTCACGTTCTATGCCACCGCGGAGTCGATCGTGCGCCGCGGCGCGACGCCCGTCTTCGCGGAGATCGACCCGGCCACGCTCAACCTCGACCTTGACGACGCGGCCGCGAAGGTCACCGAGCGGACGCGAGCGATCATCCCGGTCCACCTGTTCGGCCGGCTGCTCGACGTGCGGCCGCTGGTCGAGCTCGGCCTCCCGGTGCTCGAGGACGCGGCCCAGGCCTTCGGCGCGCCCGGGGTCGCGCAGCATGGGGCGATCTCGACCTTCAGCTTCTATCCCACCAAGAACCTCTTCTGCCTCGGCGACGGGGGGCTCGTGACGACGAGTGACGAGGAGCTCGCGGAGCGCGTTCAGCTCCTCTCGTTCCACGGCTCGCGCGACAAGTCGGCGTTCGACCTCGTCGGTTACAACTCCCGGCTCGACGAGCTGCAGGCCGCGTTCCTGCGCATCTTCCTGCCGGAGGTCGCGGGCTGGAACGAGGCGCGCCGCGCCGCCGCAGCCCGTTACGCAGAGCTCGGGCTCGGCGACCTCGTGGAGCTGCCGCAGGACGACCCAGGCCATGTCTACCACCTCTTCGTCTGCCGCTCGCGCGAGCGCGACGCGATCCGCACCGCGCTGGCCGAGGCGGGCATCGCCTCGGCGACCTACTACACGACGCCGCTCCACCTCCAGCCCTCCCTGCGCTACCTCGGCTACGAGCCGGGCTCGCTGCCCGCGACCGAGCAGGCCGGGGCGGAGAACTTCTCGCTGCCGCTCTGGCCCGGGATCCCCGCGGATGCCCAGGAGCGCGTCGTCGACGTCGTGCGTTCCGCCGTGAGCGTCACGAGCGGCGTCTGATGCGCACGCTCCTCTCGCCGCACCGGATCTGGCAGCTCCTCGTGGACGCGGGGATCGTCGCCGCGTCCTGGTGGCTCGCGTTCGAGCTCCGCTTCGACAACGGCCTCCCGATCATCTATTCGAGGCTGCTCGACCGGACGATCCTGCTCGTCCTCGCGATCAAGCTGATCGTCTTCATCGCCTTCGGCTTCTACAACCGCTGGTGGCGCTATGTCTCGATCCGCGACATGTGGGCGGCGGCACGCGGCGTCGTCGTGGCGTCCCTGATCGCGGACGTGACCGTGTATCTCGTCTCGCCGGTGCACGGCGTCCGCCTGCCGCGGTCGATCGCGGCCACCGACCTGCTCATCACGCTCGCACTCGTCGCGGGCTCGCGCCTCCTCGCGCGTACCGTGATCGAGAGGCCCGGCTTGACCATGGTGGCGCGCGGCAAGGAAGTGGTGGTCGTCGGCGCCGGCGACGCCGGGCGTCTGATCGTGCAGGAGATGCAGCGGTCGCGGATGCTGAACTACACGCCGATCGGCTTCGTCGACGACGACCCGCGCAAGCGGCACACGCGGATCATGGGCGTCCGGGTGCTCGGCACGATCGACGAGCTGCCGCGCGTCCTGCGCGAGCACCGCCCCGACGAGGTGCTGATCGCGCTGCCCTCCGTCTCGGGCGAGGTGCGCCGCCGGATCGTCGAGACGGCGCAGCAGCAGCGCATCGTGGTGAAGACGCTGCCTGGGCTGTACGAGCTGATCGCAGGGGACATCGGCCTCGCCGGCCAGATTCGCCCCGTGCAGGTGGAGGACGTGCTCGGCCGCGAGCAGGTGGAGGTCGACTTCCACGAGGTCGCTGCCTATCTCGAGGGCCACACCGTGCTCGTCACCGGCGCCGGCGGCTCGATCGGCTCGGAGCTCTGCCGCCAGATCGCGCGGGTGCGGCCGTCGCGGCTGATCCTCGTCGACAACGCCGAAGGGCCGCTGTTCGAGATCGAGCGGGAGCTCGTCGCCGAGCGTGACTTCACCGCGGCACTGCCGAAGCTGATCGACGTGAAGAACCAGAAGGCGCTTCGTCGGGAGGTCTTCGAGAAGTACCAGCCGACGGTCGTGTTCCACGCCGCGGCGTACAAGCACGTCGCGATGTTGGAGACCCATCCCCTCGAGTCGGTGCGGAACAACGTCGTGGGCACGCGCGTCCTGGCCGAGCTCGCGGCCGAGTTCGGCGTCGAGCGCTTCGTCTTCGTCTCGACCGACAAGGCAGTGAACCCGAAGACGGTGATGGGACAGTCGAAGGCGCTCTGCGAGTGGATCGTCGAGTCGTTCGGGCACCGGCGCGACGTCTCGACCCGCTTCGTCGCGGTGCGCTTCGGCAACGTCCTCAACTCGTCGGGGAGCGTGATCCCGATCTTCCGCAAGCAGATCGAGCGCGGCGGTCCCGTGACGGTGACGCATCCCGAGATGACCCGCTACTTCATGACGATCCCGGAGGCGGTGTCGCTCGTCGTGCAGGCGGGCGCGATCGGCGGGCGCGGCCAGGTGTTCGTGCTCGACATGGGCGAGCCGGTGCGGATCGTCGACCTCGCGCAGAACATGATCCGTCTCTCGGGCAAGGAGCCGCGCCTCCCCGACGATCCGACGACGACTCCACGGGACGTGCGGATCGCGTTCGTCGGCTCGAGGCCCGGCGAGAAGATCCACGAGGAGCTCTGGAGCGACGACGACTCCGTCGGGAAGACGACGCATCCGAAGATCCTCCGGCTGAGCCGGCCCCCGGTGGATCCCGAGTGGCTGGCGGAGCAGCTCGCCGAGCTCGAGCGCCTCGCCGACGACGGGGACACGCTCGAGGTCGTGGGCAAGCTCCGGAACGTCGTGCGCGAGTCGCGGCGCCTCGGCCCGCCGGCGCCGCCGGCTGCTGTGGAGGCGCCGTCGCTCGAGGTCGAGCCGCGGGTCGAACCGCGCGTCGAGCCCGCGTAGCCCGGCGCGAAGCTTTCACGCTCCCGTGACCGTGCTCGGCCGGTCGTGCCGCTAGCGTCCGCGCCCTGGACGCCGAGAGGATCCTCGCAGGGCTGAACCCCGAACAGTGTGCCGCCGCGGAGACGGTGCGCGGGCCGCTGTGCATCCTCGCCGGGGCGGGGACGGGCAAGACGACCACGATCACGCGGCGGATCGCCTGGCAGGTCGCAAGCGGGGCCTTTCCGCCGCAGCAGATCGTGGCGGTGACCTTCACCGGCAAGGCGGCGGGCGAGCTCCGCGCGCGACTGGGCGCGCTCGGCGTCGAGGGCGTCCGCGCCTCGACCTTCCACTCGGCGGCGCTCGCGCTGCTCCGCCACTTCCAGGGGGATCCCGGCCGGATCCTCGCCACGAAGGCACTGCTCCTGCGGCGGATCGGCAACACGCTCCCGGGAGCGTTCCGCTTCCGGCCCGCCGGCGACCTCGCGACGGAGATCGAGTGGGCGAAGAACCGGCGGCTCACGCCCGAGACGTATGACGACGCGCTCGGCGACCGCGAGCCGCCGCTGCCGCGCGACCTCATGGGCCGTGTGTTCAGCGAGTACGAGCGGCGGAAGGCGGCCGAGGGGCTGCTCGACTTCGAGGACCTGCTCGAGAGGACGGTGCGGCTGCTCGAGGAGGACGAGGAGGCGCGGGCGGGAGTGCACGAGCGCTGGCGCGCCTTCACCGTTGACGAGTACCAGGACGTCAACCTCCTCCAGCAGGCGCTGCTCGACCTCTGGCTCGGCGAGCGCGACGAGCTCTGTGCCGTCGGCGACGACTACCAAGCGATCTACGGCTTCACGGGCGCGAGCGCCGGGTGGCTGCTCGCGCTGCCGCAACGCTTCCCGCACGCGCGCGTGGTGCAGCTCGAGCGGAGCTACCGCTCGACGTCGCAGGTGCTCGAGCTCGCGAACCGGCTCGTGCCGCGCCTCGCCGGCTCGGCCAAGACGCTCGCGCCGACGCTCCCGGACGGCCCCGAGCCGGTCGTCGGCCCGGGGCTGGACGTCGCCGCGCACGTGCGGCAGTTGCACGCGGATGGCCTTCCGCTCGAGGAGATGGCGGTGCTCGTCCGGACGAACGCGCGGACGAGCGAGTTCGAGGAGGCGTTCCACGACGCCGCGATCCCGTTCCAGGGCGCGTCCATGCTCGCGCGCGACGCGGCCCGACAGCTGCTGAAGGCGCTGCACGGCCGGCGCGGACCCGCTGCCGAGATCGTCCGCCAGCTCGCTGTCCGGCAAGGGCTCCTCTCGGAGGTGCCGGACAAGCTCGGCGAGCGTGAGCAGACGCGGCAGGCCGACCTGGCACGACTCGTGCGGCTCGCCGAGGAGTTCCCCGGCGAGGCCGACGGCTTCGTTGACTTGCTCCATGAGCGCTTCGGCGAGAGCGCCGGCCGCGGCGTCCATCTGCTGACGCTCCACCGGGCGAAGGGGCTCGAGTGGGAAGCGGTCCTCCTGCCACGAGTCGAGGAGGGCGAGCTACCGGTCCGTCGCGGCGACGTCGAGGAGGAGCGGCGCCTGTTCTACGTCGGGCTGACCCGGGCGAAGCGGCACCTGCTCGTGACGTGGGAGGGGCGGCCAAGCCGGTTCCTCGACGAGCTCGGCGTGCGGGCGGCCGCGCCACCGCTCCCGAAGCGCGAGCGGCCGGTGCTCGAGCAAACGCCCGCAGTGCAGGCGCTCAGGGAGTGGCGGCTCGCGCGGGCGCGCGCGGACGAGGTGCCCGCGTACGTCGTCTTCAACGACCGGACGCTCGCGGAGCTCGCCGCGCGGACGCCGCGCACGATCGCCGAGCTCGCGGCGGTGCCGGGAATCGGGCCGGCGAAGCTCGAGCGCTACGGGCCCGAGCTGCTCGCGCGGCTCGCCGACCTCGCCGCCTGAACCTTCAGGCGTCCAGGGCGGACAGCAGCAACCGCAGCATCTCGGCCGGATCGCGACGCACGCGCGCCGACGAGGACTCCCGCTTGCGCAGCGCGAGCGCGCGCGGGTCGGTCAGTGGCTTCAGGCGTCCCCCTCGGATCAGCTCCTCGTCCACACCCCCGAGCCGGCCGCCGTACGTCGTGTAGACCGGCACGCCGAGTGCGGCC
>VAXA01000265.1 GCA_005883365.1 Actinomycetota bacterium | reverse complement strand
TACGAGCGCTTCTGGGAGGAGTTCCACTCACGGCCGGCATTCACGAAGGAATCCGACTATTACCTCCTCAACACGTACGCGATGGCGGCCTGCCACTCCGCGAACGAGGACGCCTCGATCGACCTGCCGTTCGACCTGGCGACCGGAATGCTGCGGGACGACGTCTGGCAGCGTTGGCTCGCGTGGGATCCGGTCCGGATGGCGCGCCGTCACGCGGACGCGCTGCGCAGCCAGCGCGCGATCTACATCGACGCGGGTAAGCGCGACGAGTGGTTCCTCGACCTCGGCGCCGACGCATTCCGGCGCGAGCTCGAGGCACTCGGGATCACGGACGTCTTCTTCGAGCTCTTCGATGCGAAGCACGGCGGGATCGAGTACCGCTACCCGCTCGCGATCCGCTACCTCGCCGAGCGCCTGCAGTAGCGGCGGCCCTGAGCCCTAGACGGCCTGTCGCTCGCGGAGGAGCTTCCGCAGCGAGTCGATGCGGTCGTGCACGCGCCGACGCTCGTCCGAGATCTCCCGTTCTCGCGTGCGCGACGTCTCGGTCTCGAACCCGAAGTCGATCTGATGGTGTAGGCGATCCCGTACTGCGGACAGCCGCGCTTCTTCGGCTTCGAGCTCAGCGAGCTCCCTGCGGAGATCGTCAAGGCTGACTTTTCCCATGGAGCCTCTATCGGCAGACGCGGCAAGGGGGGTTGAGCTTGCCTCGTGGTACGAAGAGTCGCCGCCCCGCACTGGGAGGAGACGGCCGCAGTCACCCCAAAGGGTGAACTCGCTGTCTCAGCCTGTAGGAGGTTTCGGCAGAAACTCCTCCCGTGGCCTGACAGTTTCCCCCGAGCGGCCCGCTCAGGCGGGGCCCGGTTCGTGCCGACGGAGAACCCCGAGAGGAATCGCCACGAGCAATTCGATTGGGGGGTTTCCAAATGCGCCCGCGTCGCCTATTGGTCGTCGACGACGACCGGCTGCTGTGTGAGCTCGTCCGCACGACGTTCGAGCTCGAGGGATACGAGGTGGATTCGGCCTACGACGTGATCGAGGCCGAGCGGTCCCTTGCCGAGTCGCGCCCGGATGCGATCCTGCTCGACATCGGGCTCCCCGGTATCGACGGCATCTTCTATCTCGAGCGGCTGCGCGAGACGCCGCAGACGAGCAAGATCCCGATCGTCGCGATCAGCGGCTCGGACGAAGCGGGGCGCGCCGCGCGGGCCGCCGGGGCGGAGGCGTTCCTGCGCAAGCCGTTCAGCCCGCTGGAGCTGCTCGCCCTCATCACGCCGCTCATCCGGGAGGCCGGCTTCGGCACGATGGGCACCGGGAGCGACGTCGTCGACGCCGCCAACCTGAACCGCCTGATCGAGATCGGCCGCCGCCAGCACCAGCTCCTCAACGAGGCCTACGCGCAGACCGTCGCCGTGCTCGCGTCGGCGCTGGAGTCGCGAGACTTCGGCACGAGCCGCCACTCGCGGCGCGTCACCTCGTACGCCACGCGGCTGACCCTCGAAGTCGCGCCTCGCCTGCTCGACGATCCGAGCCTGGAATGGGGCTTCCTCCTCCACGACGTCGGGAAGATCGCGATCCCGGACGGGATCCTCCTCAAGCCCGGCCGCTTGACTCCACCAGAACGCCGGCGGATGCAGGAGCACGCCGAGCTGGGCGAGCGGCTGCTCGCCCACGTCCCGCTCCTCAACCAGGAAGGTGCGCGCGTCATCCGCTCCCACCACGAACGGTGGGACGGCAACGGGTACCCAGACAGGCTCTCCGAGGAGAGCATCCCGTTGGGGGCGCGGATCTTCGCCGTCGTCGATGCGCTCGATGCGATGACCGACATGCGCCCGTACCGGACACCGGTCAGCTGGGACGCCGCCGTGGAGGAGATCCTCCGCTGCCGCGGCGGCCACTTCGATCCCGACGTCGTCGACGGCTTCGAGGCCTGCGAGCCCGATCTCTACAGCCTGCACATGCAGGAGCTCGCGGCCTAGCCCTCACACGATGGGAGGGCGGCGCGTGGCCGCCCTCCCTCCTGACGCTCAGCGAGTGCGCTCGGCCCAGATCTGCAGGCGACTGCTGCCGGAGCGCACAGAACCGTGCCTCAGCGCCGCCGTGCTCGTGAGGCAGGCCGGGGTGATCTCCTGGAGGAAGGCCAGCGGGCTCCCGGACGCATCGATGTCAAGTGCACTCCGGGGTGCCGCGCCGCCGGACACGTCAGTACCGAACAAGAAGCCTGCGCTGGTGGTCCCGAACTGGCTCACCGGTAGGTTTTCGAGCTGACCGCTGCTGTCGAAGAAGCAAGCCCCGATGAATCCCAGGGCGAGCCCCGCCACCTTCTTGACCTGAGCCTCGTCCTTCTTCAGCGCCTTCAGGCTCTTGCTCAGGCTCGCCACCTGCCTCTTCAGAGTCGCGAACTGCCTCGCCGTCGGCGGCGCCGCGGACTGCGAACTTCCGGGCGCGGCGGCCACGTACATCGCTCCGGCGACAGCCGCAACGCCGACCAGCATCAACAACCGCTTCATCGATCCTCCCTGTTGACCCCCGTCACATCGCGCGGGAATAGCCAGGACTCAACAGCCCTCTCGAGGTGCTGTCAAATCCTCGTGCCGACCGGCCGGCCGCCTAGCCTCGAGACCGATGCTGCCCGAGGAGCTGCGGCGCCTGATCACCTGGAGCGAGCGTCATCGACGACTGCTTGCGCGAGTGACCATCGCGTTCTGCCTCTCGGTCGTCGTCGACCTCGTCTGCGCTGCGCTGATGTGCTCGTTCGAGAGCGGCCTCGAGGGAAGCGACATCCACGGCTTCGGGGACGCCCTGTTCTTCTCGACGGTGCAGATCTTGAC
>VAXA01000262.1 GCA_005883365.1 Actinomycetota bacterium | reverse complement strand
GTACGCCGCGGCCGTTCTCGGCTTCCTCTTCGGCGGCGGCCGGTGACGGTGCGGTGACACCCCCTTCCAAGGCGCGCCGAATTCGACTAGCGTGGTCGTCATGGTCGTGAGGGAGGAGTCGAAGGACCGCGTCAGCGCGCCCGCGAGCGTCGCGGTCGACGCGCGCGGGATCACGCGCCGCTACGGCGAAGGCACGACGGCGGTCGACGCCCTCCGCGGCGTCGATCTCGAGGTGCGCTCCGGCGAGCTCGTCGCCGTCATGGGCCCATCCGGCTCCGGCAAGTCGACGCTGATGCACATCCTCGCGGGCCTCGACAAGCCGACCTCCGGGACGGTGACCATCGCGGGCACCGAGATCACGGAGCTCGACGACTCCCGGCTGACGCGGCTGCGACGCCAGCACATTGGCTTCGTCTTCCAATTCTTCAACCTCCTCCCGATGCTCAACGCCGAGGAGAACGTCCTCCTGCCGCTCTCGATCGCCGGCGAGAAGGCCGACAAGGCCTGGCTTGACCAGCTGCTCGCGAAGATGGGGCTCGACCAGCGGCGTGCGCACAGGCCGGCGGAGCTCTCGGGCGGCCAGCAGCAGCGCGTCGCGATCGCGCGCGCCCTAGTGACTCGCCCGACGATCCTCTTCGCCGACGAACCGACCGGCAACCTCGACTCCAAGACAGGCGGCGAGATCCTCGACCTGATGCGGGAGTCGACCGACGCCTACGGCCAGACGACGGTCATGGTCACGCACGAGGCACGCGCAGCCGCGATCGCGGACCGCGTCCTCTTCCTCGGCGACGGCCTGATCGTGAAGGAGCTCCGTGGCGCGAGCCCGGCGGACGTGCTCGCCGTCATGAGCAGCCTGAACTAATGCTTCGCGTCGCACTGAAGGGCCTCGCCGGGCGGAAGCTCCGTGCGCTTCTGACGGCGATCGCGGTCATCCTCGGCGTCGCGATGATCAGCGGCACCTACGTCCTCACGGACACGATCAACAACGCGTTCACGTCGATCTTCACGCAGACGTACAAGAACGCCGACGCGATCATCAGCGCCAAGACGGCCTTCACGAACGACAACGGGAACGGCGTGCAGGCGCCGAGCTTTTCGGACTACCTGCTCGCGAGGATCCGGGCGTTGCCAGACGTGAACGCGGTCGAGGGATCCGTCACCGACGACCAGACGAAGCTCGTCGGCCGCACCGGCAAGGTGGTCCCGACCCACGGCGCGCCGAGCCTCGCCTTCAGCGTCAACCCGACCGGCGATCAGCGCTTCAACCCGCTCGAGCTCACGGCGGGCAACTGGCCAAACGGCCCGGACGAGATCGCGATCGACTCGCACGTCGCTTCGAGCAAGCACTACAAGGTCGGCGACACGATCGGCGTCGAGAGGAACGGCCCCGTCCAGAGGTTCCGGGTCGCCGGGATCGTGAAGCTGCCCGGCGTCTCGATCGGCAGTGCGACCCTCTCCGTGTTCGACCTGCCGACGCTCCAGGCACTCCTAGGCCGCGTGGGAGAGCTCGACTTGATCCGCGTGCAAGCGAAGCCGGGCATACCGACGCCGAAGCTGATCGCCGAGATCAAGCCGGTCCTGCCCGCCACGGCTCAGGTGCGCAACACCTCGGCTCAGGTCAAGGAGGACAAGAAGAGCGTCAACGGGTTCACGAGCTTCATCCGGTATTTCCTGCTCGCGTTCGCCGGCATTGCGCTCTTCGTGGGCAGCTTCGTGATCGCGAACACGCTGTCGATCACGATCGCCCAACGGACGCGCGAGTTTGCGACGCTCCGCACGCTCGGCGCGACTCGGCGCCAGGTCCTGAAATCGGTGATCGTCGAGGCACTCGTGGTCGGGATCCTTGGCTCGGTGACCGGGCTCTTCCTGGGGCTTGCGCTCGCGAAGGGGCTCAAGTCGGTGTTCGTGTTGCTCGGGATCAACCTGCCGACCGCCGGAACGGTGTTCGAAACGCGCACGGTCATCGTCTGCCTCGTCGTCGGGACGGTCATCACGCTGGTCGCAAGCCTGCGTCCGGCGCGCCGCGCGACGCGAGTGCCGCCGATCGCCGCCGTCCGTGAGGGCGCCGAGCTGCCGCGCGGGCGCTTCGCACGCTGGACGCCGTTCGTCTCCGCCGCGACGCTCCTGCTCGGCGTCCTGCTGCTTGCCTACGGGGTCCTCGCCCACGGCGTGCCCACGGCGACGCGCCTCTTCTCGCTCGGCGCCGGGATCCTGCTCCTCTTCTTCGGCGTCGCCGCGAATGCTTCGCGTGTCGTACACCCGCTCGCGTCGGTGCTGGGCTGGCCCGCAGCGCGCATCGGCGGCGCGGCGGGCGCCCTAGCGCGCGACAACGCGATGCGCAACCCCAAGCGGACGGCCTCGACGGCCTCGGCGCTGATGATCGGCCTCGCCCTCGTCACGTTCGTCGCCATCCTCGGCCAGGGAATCCGCTCGTCGTTCGAGAGCGCAGTCGACGACCTCTTCAAGGGCAACTACGCGCTGACCTCCCAGGACACGTTCACGCCGCTGACGATCGCCGCCGAACAAGCGGCCGCGAAGGCGCCCGACGTCACGGCCGTCTCCGGGATCCGTGCCGGCTCCGCCCGCGTCTTCGGGTCGATCGAAAATTTGACGGGCGCCGACCCGCAGCTCACGAAGGTGATCCACCTCGACTGGAAAGAAGGCTCCAACGCGGTGCCGGCCGAGCTCGGCAAGAGCGGTGTATTCGTCGACGACAAGTACGCGAAGAAGCACCACCTCCACGTCCGTTCGCCGTTGACCCTCGAGACACCGACCGCCAAGGTCCTCCACCTCAAGGTGGACGGCATCTACAAGCTGCCGAAGGGCGGCTCGCCGTTCGGAGTGGTGACGATCTCAGACGCACTCTTCGACGCCAACTACGTCGACCCGGAGAACGAGATGGTGTTGATCAACGTCCGGGGCGGAGTCAGCGACGCGAACACGAAGGCGCTCACAGCGGCCACGTCAGGGTTCGCAGACGCAAAGGTCCAGACGCATTCGGAGTTCAAGACGAACTTCGAGAAGCCGCTCAACAACATCATCAGCCTGCTCTACGTGCTGCTCGCGCTGTCGGTGATCGTCAGCTTGTTCGGGATCGTGAACACGCTCGTGCTGACCGTCTTCGAGCGGACGCGCGAGCTGGGGATGCTCCGTGCGGTCGGCATGACGCGGAGACAGACGCGGCGAATGATCCGGCACGAGAGCATCGTCACGTCGTTGATCGGCGCCGCCCTGGGAATCGTCGTCGGTTTCTTCCTCGCCGTCCTCGTGACGCACGCGCTCTCGGACGAGGGGATCGTCTTCGCCGTGCCCTACCTCTCGATCGTCTACTTCGTCATTGCAGCGATCGTCGTGGGGATCCTCGCCGCGATCTGGCCCGCACGCCGAGCCGCGAAGCTGAACGTGCTCGAAGCCCTGCAGTACGAGTAATCGACCTCATCCGAAGGAGCCGACCTCGATCTGCACGACCTTGCCGTGCCGGACTGTGAAGACTGTTCCCACGGGGTCCGGCGTCGGCCCCGCCTGAAGCCAGCATTCAGGCTTACTCTCGCAGCTCACGAAGAGGGGCCGCAGGTCCTTACGGCTCGAGCCGACATGGACTCCGGATCGTGTGTGGTATCCACCCCACCGCGTCAGCAGGTACTCGACGTGCGTGTAGAGGCCGTCGTGGAACCAGTAGTCGACGAGAAGGTGTCCCCCGAAGTACCGGACAAGGCCGCGATGCTTGGACGTACCTGGCCCGAACGCCTTCTCGACGCTTTGCCGCGACTGGCCGAGCCGGATGCCTCCGATCGAATCGCCGAGCCCGATCAGCCGCCTCCCGGGCTTCACGGGAGTCGTCCCCCAGCGAAGGGCGGACACTGCGGCTCTCACCTCGTCGAAGATGTACGGCCTTGAGAACGCCGTGACATTGGCGTACTTGGTGACGCGAGCATGACGGGTCAGGGACTTTGGGCTCTCCGCCTCGAGCGGGTGGGTGATCACGGCCACGGTGACAACGCGAGGAGGACTGGGGAGGTGCTCGGGGCCGAGGCGAGCGTTATTGAGCAGCAAAACGAGGCCAGGCGGATGCCTGGCTGCTCGGTGCAGCTCGAGCCCGAGTGCGGCAAACGCTCCTTTCACCTGCCGCACCGAGTAGAGACGGCCCGAATAAGGACGCGTGGGGTGCGACGCGCCGCAAGCGGCGAGCGTCACCAGCACGCCGAGCGCAGCGAGTAGCCACGCGAGCCGCGTCACGATGTCGATGATACGTTCCGGGCGTTACGTGGTCGGAGCGCGCCACGGGCCCGGCTCGCGTGTGACCGGGTAGCCGGCCCAGACCATCCGCGCGACCGAGCCGTCCGGGCCGCGCTCGATCCGCAGCGCCTCGCCGTGCTCCGGCCCTGAAACCGTGCGCCAGCGATCGTCCGTCTCCCGCTCGAAGACAGCGGGCGGTTCCCAGTCGAGCATCCCGTCGTAGCGCGCCTCGAGCTTCCCCTCGCGCCAGCGGAAGACGAGCTGGGCCGACTCCATGAACCAGATGCCGAGTAGCGGTACCACGTCGTCGCGGGGCGGCTCGCCGACCCGCCACGCCTCCGGCGCGACCGGCCACTCCTCCACCGTCGTCCGGACGAGGGAGAGCCCGAGGTCGCCGAGTCGAGCCTGGCTCTCGTTCGTCACCGCCACGGCGACGACCTTCTCCTGCGGCGAGAAGAGGAGCTGCGCGATGAAGCCGGGCATCGAGCCGCCGTGGCCGGCGAGGATCCGGTCGCCGTCGCGGCGCAGCCCGAGGCCGAGCCCGTAGCCGGCCAGCCAGCGCTCGTGGTCGTCGATCGCCTGCACCGTCCGCATCTCCTCGGCACTCGAGGCGGCAGATGTCGCCCACCGTCCCCCAGAGCTGCCCCGCGGACGCCCACGCGCCGGTCTCCACGCCGACTGTGTCCCAGACGCCGTCGGCGTACGGCTGCGCGAGGTAGCCCTTGGCGGCAGGAGACTCCGGCTCGAAGCTCACGCGCGTCAGGCCGACCGGCTCGAACAGCCGTTCGCGGACGTACTCCTTGTACGGCAAGCCCGAGACGCGCTCGACGACGATGCCGAGAAGCGCGTACGCGAGGTTGGAGTAGTGGAAGCGGGCGCCTGACGGGAGCACCAGCTCGGCCTGCGCGAGCGTCTCGAGGAGCTCGTCCGGCTGCGCGAAGCGGAGCGTCAGCCACGAGTCGTCCTGCGTCTCGCGCTGGAGGCCCGACGCGTGCGAGAGGAGACGGCGGATGGTCGGCCGGTGCGCCGCGCCTTCCACGTGCCGGTCGAGCGTGTCCTCGAGGTCGAGCTTGCCGGCGTCGCGGAGCTGGATGATCGCGGTCGCCGTGAAGGTCTTCGTGATCGAGCCGACGCGGTACTGGGTGTCCGGGGTCGCCTCGAGGCCGGACTCGACGTCGGCGACACCGACCGCCGTCTCCCAGATGAGCTCACCGTCGCGCAGGACGGCGGCGGCGATGCTCGGCAGGCGCTTCTCGTGCTGCTCGGTGCGAACGAGCCGCTCGAGGCGCGCAGTCAGGCGCTCAGAGGTGTCAGGCGTGGACAGAGAGCACCTCCTGCATCACGTCGACCGCCCGCTCGATCTCCTCGTCGCCGACGTCGAGGTGCGTGACGGCGCGCAGCCAGCCCGGGCGCAGGTCGCCCACGCCGACGCCTCGCTCGAGCAGTCGCTCGCGCAGGCCGGGCTCGTCGGGAATGGGGACGAAGTTCGTCTCGGCGGTGGCCGGGTCGAGACCGATCCCTTCTGCGAGCCGCCTCGCCCGCGCGTGGTCCTCGGCGAGCCGCTCGACGTGGTGGTCGAGCGCGTAGAGCATCGCGGCCGCGGCGATCCCGGACTGCCGGAGAGCGCCGCCGAAGAGGAATTTCCCCTCCCACGCCCGCTCGACCGTCTCGGCCGGGCCGGCGAGGACCGCCCCGAACGGGCAGCCGAGGCCCTTGGAGAAGCAGATCGTGACGGTGTCGGCGAGCGTTCCCCAGGTCGACGGCTCCACGCTGGCGCCAACCGCAGCGTTGAAGAGTCGCGCGCCGTCGAGGTGGACTGCAGCACCGCGCGAGCGTGCCGCGTCGAGCGTCGCGCGGAACTCGTCGAGCGGCCAGATCCGCCCACCGGAGCTGCGGTGGGTATTCTCGAGCACGAGCACGCTTCCGGGCCCGAACTCGTCGAGCTCCTCGATCTGCTCGGGCGTCGGCCTCCCCGCCTCCGCCACGAGCCCCTGCATGACGAGACCGGAGTGGATCGCCGGGCCTCCCCACTCGTAGATGAGGACGTGCGTCCGCTCCTCCGCGACGACCTTGCAGCCGGGCCGGCTCAGCACGCGCAGCGCGGCCTGGTTCGCCATCGTCGCCGTTGGCAGGAAGAGCGCCGCCTCGTGCCCGAGCAGCTCCGCCATCCTGCGCTGCAGCTCGTTCGTGGTCGGATCCTCGCGCTCCTGCTCGTCGCCGACCTCGGCGGCCGCCATCGCCGCGAGCATCCCGGGCGTCGGCTTCGTGACGGTGTCGGAGCGCAGGTCGATCACGACCGCGGACGCTACCGTAGCCCGGTGGACCTGGCCCTCCTCGAGCGGACGCTGCACGAGCGCGGCGAGCCGGCGTTCCGCGCCCGCCAGGTGTGGGAGTGGACGGCGCGCGGCGCGCCGGGCTACGCGGCGATGACGAACCTCCCGCTGCCTCTGCGCGACGAGCTCGCAGCGGCCGTTCCCTTCTCGACGCTCTCCGTCGAGACCGAACGCGAGGCGCGCGACGGCACGGTGAAGACGCTCTTCCGCACCGGTGACGGTCATCCGGTGGAGGCGGTGCTGATGCGCTATCGCGACGGGCGGCGCTCGCTCTGCCTCTCGTCCCAGTCGGGCTGCCCGCTCACGTGCACCTTTTGCGCGACAGGCACGATGGCGTTCGGGCGCAACCTCTCAGCGTCGGAGATCCTCGTCCAGGCGCTCCACTTTCGGCGGCTGACGGAGGTCGACCATGCCGTCTTCATGGGGATGGGCGAGCCGATGCTCAACCTCGACGAGGTGCTCGCCGCAGCGCGGCGGCTGCCCGATCTCGGGATCACGCACCGAAGGACGACGATCTCGACTGTCGGCTGGCTGCCCGGGCTGCGGCGGTTCGTGGACGAGGTGGACGAGCCGATCCGGCTTGCGCTGTCGCTTCACGCGCCCGACGACGGGCTGCGGTCGCGGATCATGCCCGTGAACGAGCGCTACCCGATCGCGGACGTCGTCGCGGAGTGCCTACGGCATGCGCAGACCACGAGGCGCCGAGTCTTCGTCGAGTACGTGATGCTCGCCGGCGTGAACGACGCGCCGGAGCAGGCGCGTGCGCTCGCGGCATTGCTCGGCCGTGACCACTTCAAGGTCAATCTGATTCCGTACAACCCGACAGGGCTGTACGAAGGGTCGTCCCGCGACCGGATCGCGGCCTTCCGGCACGAGCTCGAGCGCGCGCGAGTCCCCGTGACCGTCCGCCTGACGCGCGGCCGCGACATCGAGGCCGCCTGCGGGCAGTTGGCGGCGGCCCCGAAGCCACACCGCCACACCGCCGTCCCGGCGGGGTGAGCCGCCTCGCCTTCGGGCGGTGCCCGTTCTGTGCCGGGCTCGGTCTCCTGACGCCACCGTTTCAGACGTTGCCTATCCGGGCAGGAGGCGCGTCGTGATCGCGCTGCCCGCACGGCTGTGGCGGCTGCCGACGACGGTCATGTCGTGCTGGCGATGACGGATCGGCCCTTGCGCAGCGTGAGGCGACGGGCTCAGAGTCGCAGCCCACCGAGAGGCCGGCGGAAACTGCTGCTCCGCGGCGGGGCACGGGTGGCGTGCACACGCACCGGCGTCCAGGCCACCGCCTCTGCGATTCCCTGACGCCGCGCGGGGGGCGTGGTCGTCGCACCGGCCAGGGAGAAAGGACTTCTGAGATGAGAAAGCGACTCCTCTTGACCCTGGCCTTCGGGGCGTGCCTCGCACTCCCGTTGGGCGGAGCCCAGGCCCTGGCGGGCGCGCCCGTGCCGGTCGGCTTTGGCACGCCGACCTATGTGTCGCAGGTGCTCTCCGGTGGCGAGCCCTTCGTGCTCCAGAGCACGAAAGCCGGCACCTACGTGTTCACCGCCCACGAGGGCACGACGCTCCTCTACCGGCCGGGCGTCGAGAACGGCATCGGCGGCGACCTGTCCTACCTGGGCGACTACCGCAACCAGGTCGGCATCTGGACCTCGAGCGACGGCGGCCTCAACTGGACGCCGGTGAACTGGAACAACACGATGTTCTTCACCAATCCGCTGATCAACACCGGCTTCAGCGACCCGTCGATGACGCAGGACGAGGGCGGCAACATCTACGACACCGGCATCGACCTCGCGAACGACTCCCTCTTCTCCTCGTCCGACGGCGGCCTCACCTGGCCGACCGGAACGGCCGACTGCCACGACGGCGACCGGCCATGGCTCGCCGGCGGGGTGCCCGGGGAGGTCTTCCTCGCCACCGATACCGTCGAGGGCAGCGGCTCTGGGCACGAGGTCTTCGTGAGTACAGACTCCGGCGCGACCTGTTCGGCCACCGGCGTCTCCGACAGCGGCACACTCGCCGACGGCACCTCGTACACGGGCGACGGGCAGCTCTACTACGACCACCAGGACGGCAGCCTGGTCGAGCCGGCCGTCTTCAGTAATCCCGACGGCTCGACGGGCCTCGGGATCAGCGTCGCACCGAACGCGACTCAGACCTTCGCGGACGGCACAGCCTCGTTCACGCCGCACGAGGGCGTGCACTCGACGACGCTCTTCGCGCACTGGCCGGCGATCGCGATCGACAGCGCCAACACGATCTACGTCGTCTGGGACACCGACGCGCGCGCGGCGGGCACGAGCGGCGGCTGCAACGGCGCCGAGACGCCGCTCGCCAACTCGATCATGATGACCTACACCAAGGACCAGGGGAAGACGTGGGCGAAGCCGTTCGTCGTCGCCCATCCCGGCACGCGCGTGCTCTGGCCGTGGGTCGCGGCGGGCAACGCCGGCAACGTGTCCGTTGTCTGGTATCAGTACGACTCGGTCGTCGACCCGGACTGCGCCCCCTCGACTAGCAACCTCTACGTCTACGACGCGAACTTCAGCGGCGCGACGGGCAAGCGTCCGGCCGTCCAGACGGTGAATGCCTCCGGCCGTCCCGCCCATGAGGGACAGATCTGCCAGGAGGGAACGACCTGCGTCGCCTCCGGCCAGGACCGCCGGCTCGGCGACTACTTCACCAACGCAATCGACAACCGCGGCTGCGTTCTGATCGCGACCGCCGACACGATGCTGCTCGATCCCATCACCGGGCAGGAGCTTCCGACCGCCCGACCGCTCTTCATCAAGCAGGACAGCGGCCTCGGGCTCGACGGCCTCGCCTGCTCGTAGCGAGGTATCCGTTCCCGATTCCTCCAGGCCCCGGGCGGGCACCCGCCCGGGGCCTGTCGCTCCGGCCGGTTGCCTCTCGCGCCGCCGAGCTAGACGCCCTTGGGCGCCTCGGCGGCGGCCACCTTCGGCTCGCCCTTCGCGTCGGGGTGTTCCTCGAAGCCGTACTTGACGACGGGACGCTTCGCCGCCCGGACCTCGTCGAGCCGCTTGACAGGCCGGTGATGCGGCGCCTCCTTCAGCAGCTCCGGCTCCTCGCCCGCCTCGCGGACGATCGCGAGCATCGCGTCGCAGAAGGCGTCGAGCGTCTCCTTCGCCTCGGTCTCCGTCGGCTCGATCATCAGCGCCTCCGGGACGATGAGCGGGAAGTAGATCGTCGGCGGGTGGAAGCTGTAGTCCATCAGCCGCTTCGCCACGTCGAGCGCCGTGCAGCCGTGCTCCCGCTTCAGCGTCCGCGCTGAGAGGACGAACTCGTGCATGCAAAGCCGGTCGAACGGGAGGTCGTAGGCCTCCTTCAGCCGCGCCAGCACGTAGTTCGCGTTGAGCACGGCCACCTCAGACATCTCACGGAGCCGCGGCCCCCACATCCGCAGGAACGCGTACGACCGGACGAAGACGCCGAACGGTCCTGTGAAGCCGCGCACCTTGCCGATCGTCTGCGGGCGGTCGTACTCGAGGCCGAAGCGGCCTTCGTCCTGCTGCACGACGGCGGGCACCGGCAGGAACGGCTCGAGGCTCTCACGCACCGCGACCGGGCCGCCACCCGGGCCGCCTCCGCCGTGGGGCTGCGAGAACGTCTTGTGCAGGTTGATGTGGACGATGTCGAAGCCCATGTCGCCCGGGCGGGAGATGCCGCACACCGCGTTGAGGTTCGCGCCGTCGTAGTACATGAGCGCGCCGACGCCGTGGAAGATCCGTTCGATCTCCTCGATGTTCTCGTCGAAGAGGCCGACCGTGGAGGGGTTCGTGAGCATGAGCGCGGCGGTGTGCTCGTCGACCTTGCCGCGCAAGTCGTCGACGTCGATGTTGCCGCGCGCGTCAGTACGGACCGGCGTGAGCTCGTAGCCCGCCATCGTCACCGAGGCCGGGTTCGTCCCGTGCGCCGTGTCGGGGATCACGACCGTCCGCCGCTGCTCCGCCTCGCCACGCGCGGCGAAGTAGGCGCGGACGAGCAGGAGCCCCGTCAGCTCTCCCTGCGAGCCGGCGGCCGGCTGGAGCGAGACCGCGTGGAGCCCCGTCACCTCGGCGAGGATCTCCTGCAGCCGCCACATCAGCTCGAGAGCGCCCTGCGCCCCGTCCTCGTCCTGGAGCGGATGGAGCCGCGCGAACCCCGGTAGCGCCGCGAGGCGCTCGTTGATCCGCGGGTTGTACTTCATCGTGCAGGAGCCGAGCGGATAGAAGCCGGTGTCGACGCCGAAATTGCGCGTCGAGAGTTCGGTGAAGTGACGGACGAGCTCGAACTCCGGCACCTCGGCCAGGCGCGGAGGCTCGCTGCGGCGGAGCTCTTCGGGGAGCTCGGGCGGCGACGGCAGGTTCTCGTAGCGCGGTAGCGCCGACGCGCGCCGTCCCGCCTGCGACTTCTCGTAGATGAGCTTCATCCGGCAACCTCGGCAAGCACGTCGGCGAGCCGGTCGATTTCGTCCGGCGTCCGGCGCTCGGTGATCGCCACGAGCAGCACGTCGTCCATCCCCTCGTAGTCGCGGCCGAGCGCGTAGCCGGGATGGACGCCGCGCTCCCGCGCCGCCGCCACAACCTCGCGCGCGTTCCGTCCGACGCGGACGGCAAACTCCTTGAACGTTGTCTGCCCTGCGAACACGCACTCGAGTCCTGCCTGCTCTGCGAGGCGCTGCTTCGCATACGCAGCGAGCGACAGGCAGGTCTCCCCCAGCTCCCGCAGCCCCTGCGGCCCGAGCCACGTGAGATAGACGAGCCCGCCGAGCGCGAGCAGCGTCTGGTTCGTGGTGATGTTCGAGGTGGCCTTCTCCCGCCGAATGTGCTGCTCCCGGGTCTGCAGGGTGAGGACATAGCCGCGCTCGCGCGCGGTGTCTACCGTCTCGCCGACGATGCGCCCCGGCATGCGCCGGATGAATTCCTCGCGTGCCGCCAGGACTCCGTAGTGCGGACCGCCGAAGGACGGGAAGTTCCCTGCCGCCTGTCCTTCGCCCAGCGCCAGTGCGGCTCCGTAGCGACCCGGCGCCTCGAGCACGCCGAGGGAGAGGAGGTCGACGTGTGCAACCGGCAGCGCACCCGCTTCCGTCGCACGCGCTACGAGATCGGGCGCCGGCTCGAGGCAGCCGAAGAAGTTCGGCTGCTGGAAGATCACCGCTGCGGCGTCGACTGCGGCGCGTTCCAGCTCGTCCGGGTCAGTCGTCCCGTTCCGGTGCGGCACCTCGACGATCTCGAGCCCGAACCCGGCGGCGTACGTCCTGACGACCTGCCGTACCTGCGGGTTCGTGGCCTCGGTCACGACGACCTTGCTGCGGCCCGTCGCGTGCTTCGCGACGTAACACGCGTCCGCAGCGACGCTTGTCCCGTCGTAGCCGGACGCGTTGGAGACGTCCATCCCGGTGAGCTCGCAGATCGCGGTCTGGTACTCGAAGATCGCCTGGAGCACGCCCTGGCTCATCTCCGGCTGGTACGGCGTGTACGCGGTCAGCAGCTCGCCGCGCTGGAGGATCGTGTCGACGACCGCGGGCACGTAGTGGTCGTAGATCCCCGCGCCGAGGAAGGAGAGCTCACGGCTCGCGTCGGCGTTCCTCTCCGCGAGAGCGGCGACGTGCGCGTAGACCTCTTGCTCGGACAGTGGCGGCTCGAGGCGGAGCTCGCGTCCGAGACGGACCGCCTCCGGCAGGTCGCGGAAGAGCTCGTCGACCGTGCCGACGCCGATCGCCCCCAGCATCTCCTCCCGGTCGGAGTCCGTTAGCGCGAGGAAAGGGTGCTGCTGCGTCACTGATCGGCCAGCAGCTGCCGATATGCGTCCGCGTCGAGCAGGGCCCCGGGCTCGTTCGGATCGGAGAGGCGGATCCGGATCAGCCAGCCGGTGCCGTACGGATCCTCGTTCACCGTCTCGGGCGCGTCGACCACCGCCTGGTTCACTTCGAGCACCTCCCCGGAGAGCGGCGCGACCACGTCGGAGACCGCCTTCACCGACTCGACCTCGCCGTAAGACTGGCCCCTCGTCACGCTCGAGCCCACCTCGAGCGGCTCGAAGTGGACGAGCTCGCCGAGGGCGTCGCCGGCGAACCAGGTGATCCCGAGCACAGCCTCCTCGCCCTCGACGCGGGCCCAGTCGTGCTCCTCGTGGTACTTCAGGTCGTCGGGATAGCTCTCGGCGGCGGCCACTCAGTCCTCCCTCCGGTAGATCGGCTTCTTGACGATGCGCGCGCCGCGCGGGCGGCCGCGGACGTCGATCGTCAACTCGGTTCCGGGCTCCGCCTGCGCGGTGGGGACGTATCCCATGCCGATCCCGACCTCCAGCGTCGGCGAATGCGAGCCCGACGTCACCTCGCCACCACCAGCGATCGGCATGCCTTGCCGAGGGATCGCCTTCTCCTCCATCACGAAGGCGACGAGACGCCGCTCAGGCCCCTCGGCCCTGACGCGCCGGAGGACGTCTACGCCCTCGAATTCCTTGTCCAGCGCACACGCCCAGCCGAGGCCGGCGGAGATCGCGTCGGTGTCGGGCCCGATGTCGTTGCCATGGAGCGGATAACAGACCTCGAGACGGAGCGTGTCGCGCGCGCCGAGGCCGCACGGGACGGCGCCTCGCTCGAGCACGGCGTCCCAGAGCCGGACGGCGTCCTCGCTCATGCACAGCAGCTCGCAGCCGTCCTCGCCCGTGTAGCCGGTGCGATTGACCATCACCTCGATGCCGTCGAGCGAGGTCTCGGCGAACGTGAAGGCCGCCGCCGGGGCCAGCCCCAGCCGCTCGATCGCGCGCGGGCCCTGAACGGCCAGCAGCGCGCAGTCGTCGGACACGTCGCGGACGTCCGAGCCGGCAATCTCGCGGTCCTTCAGCCACGCGTAGTCGACGGGGCGATTCGCGGCGTTGACGACGAGGAGATAGGAGTGCTCGCCGACCCGGTAGACGATGAGGTCGTCGACGATTCCCCCGTCCTCGTTCGTCAGCAGCGTGTACTGCGCCTCTCCGGGCGCGAGCCGATCGAGGTCGTTCGAGAGTGTGCTCTGCAGGAACTCGTGCGCGCGCGGCCCCTCCACCTCGAGCTCTCCCATGTGCGAGACGTCGAAGACGCCGGCATCGGTCCGCACCGCGCGGTGCTCCTCGATCACGCCGGCGTACTGGACGGGCATCTCCCACCCGGCGAACGGCACCATCCGCGCCCCGAGCTCGACGTGCCGGTCGTGGAGCGGCGTGTGCAGG
>VAXA01000261.1 GCA_005883365.1 Actinomycetota bacterium | reverse complement strand
CCCGGCTGGATGGCGGCAATCGGCCCGTGTAGCAAGTCCGCGGGCGAGTACGCCTCTGTCACGAGTCCGGACAGCTCGCGGATCTTGAGGGCGATCTCGAACCCCGTGCCGTAGTTGACGCCGCGCGCCACGACGGTCAGTCCCACCGCCTCACGATATTCGTCGAGCGGCGGGGGGTCCCCGACAGACAGCTCGATCTGCGTCGCGAGCGCGTCCGGCATCCGGGCGAGCTCGTCCTTGGCAGCCGAGTCGTCGGACATCTCCGCAAAGAGGAGCGCGACGGCACCGAGCGAGTTGACGTAGGTCTTTGTCGCCGCGACGGCCTGCTCCGGCCCGGCCTCGAGCGGCAACACCGCCTCGGCGGTACGCGCGAGCGGAGACTCGAGGTCGTTCGTCAGCGCGAGCGTCGGCCGCCCCTGCTCTCGCGCCTCGGCGAGCACCGCGACGACGTCGGGGGATGCGCCGGACTGCGAGACCCCGATCACGAGCCCGCCGTCCAGGCGCGGCGGCTGTCCGTAGATCGTGTACAGCGAAGGTGTTGCGAACATCACCGGAACTCGGTGAGCGCGTCCGAGGAGGTACTGGGCATAGCGCGCGACGTTCGAAGAGCTGCCTCGCGACGCGATCAGGACGTAACGAAGGTCGCGCCAGTGGAAGAGACGAGCGGCCGCCCGCGCCGCGTCCGCCTGGCGACCCAGAAGGCGCGACAGCGCCTCCGGCTGCTCGCGCAGCTCAGCCTCGAGCCACGACATCGCTTCGCCCCGCACAGAGGACGGCCTCGATCTCGAGCCGATCGTCGAGGATGACCACGTCCGCGAGGGCGCCGGGCTCGAGAAGGCCGACGTCGCGGCGCGCGAGGAACCGGGCAGGCACCTCGGTCGCAGCACCCACGGCCTGCTCGAACGGGATCCCGAGGGCATGGAGGTTTCGCACCGCCTCGATCATCGTCAGCACCGTCCCGGCCAGGGTCCCGTCCTCCCGCATCGGTGCGGAGCCGTCGTCGACCGCAACCTCGACGTCGCCGAGCCGGAATCCGCCGTTGTCCCCGGTCCCGGCCGCGGCGATCGCATCGGTGACGAGCGCAACACGCCCGGCCGCGCATGCCCAGACAAGCGACACCGTCTCGTTGGCTAGGTGGTGGCCGTCCACGACCATCGCGATAACGATGCCGGGGCGCGTGAGCGCGGCCCCGGCGATTCCCGGGTCCCGTGAGCGGAAGGGCCGCATCGCGTTGAACACATGCGTGACGCCGCGGACCCCGAGGTCGAAGGCATGGTGGGCCTCTGCCGCGGTCGCATTCGTGTGTCCGGCCGACACCGCGACGCCGCGCGCGCGCAGTCGCTCGATCAGAGCGTCCGCGCCCGGCAGCTCAGGCGCGAGCGTCATCTGGGACACCGGGCCGGCGTCGAGCAACCTGTCGAGGAGCGCGACGTCGGGCGCCCGAAGGTGCTCGAGTGGATGCGTCCCCACCCGATCGGCCGAGAGGAATGGCCCCTCGAGGTGGGCGCCCAACACGCGGGGACCCGACTCGGTCGGCATGGCTTGCAGTGCCCGGACCGTCGCCGGCTCGGACGAGGTGATGAACGTCGGCTGGTACGCGGTGACGCCGGCAAACAAGAGCGCCTCGCCCGCACGCTGGTAGTCGTCCGTTGAGGCGGAGAGGAAATCGACGCTTCCGTAGCCGTTGACCTGGAGATCGACGAAGCCCGGGATCGCAACGCGCCCTCGCGGACCTCCGGCGAGACCGACGGCGGCGATCCGCCCGTCTTCGACCTCGACATCCCCGGCGACGAGCTCGCCGCGAACGAGTGCCGCCTCGACTCCCAGCCTCATACGGGAACCCCGCAACCCGTGAGCGCAGAGCTCACCGCCTCCCAGACAAGGGCGGAGTCGGGGGTCGCGAGGTGTGTCATGTGACGGCAGCCTTCGTAGCCCCACGTCCACAGATCGTCGATCCCCTCCTCGCGCGCGGCTGCGACCGCGGCCTCGAGGTCGGGTATGTCGCCGCGGTCCAGGCCGAAGCTCGGCACCCAGAGCTGAGCGCCGACGTCGTGGCGGTCAGCCGTCTCCCGCAGGAGGCGCGCGAAGCGGCGCACGAACGGTGCCGCAGCTTCCTCCCAGTGTTTCCAGTACGGATCTGTTGCCAGGGTCGCCACGCCCGGGAGCGTGGCGACGTTGTCCCAATCGGCGAGCCCCTGCGTGCCTTCGAGGGCCGGGAGGAGGCAGACCGTGTTCGCGCCGCCGCGTGCCGCGACGTGCGCGACGATTTCGCGAAGGAAGTCGACGACCGACTCCTCGCGGAAGCGCTTCACCTCCGCTGTCAGGTCAGCGGGGACAGGCCGGCCAAAACGATCCGCGCAGGAGTCGCAGCGGCAGGTCCAGCGCGCCGCATCGTCGACGCCGACGTGTCCGGGCACGACCCACGCGGGCTCGTCCCAGAAGACGGAATCCACGCCGCACTCGAGCACCCAGTCCGCCCACTGCCTACAGAAGTCGCGGTAGGCACCGCTGTTGAGGCAGGCGGCGGCCACGCGGCGCCCGTCGTCGAGCACCTGACACTCCTCCGGATGGAAAGCGACCCAGCGGCTCTCGGCCTCGCCGCCGAAGGTGCGGCCGAGCCCCCAGGGACTCGCCTGAACCGACAGCCCCTCCGCGTGCGAGACGGCGACGATCTCGGCCATGGTGTCGCGGTAGTAGGCGAGGTCGTTCTCGGAGAAGGTGTGAAGCACGCCGGTGTAGCCGCGCGCAGCGAGATCGGCCATGTCCCGCTGCACATGGCGAGGGATCCTGACCCCGAAGTAGGAGCAGCCTGCGCCGGTCGCGTCACTGGTCACGCGGTCAGGCTCGAACGCGTCGCTGGAAGACTCGCTCGAGCGCTGCGTCGACGGCGGCCGCGACCGCCCCTTCGATCACCGCGGCCTCGCCCAGCGCCGAGACCTCGAGGCGCGGCGCCGGGAACGGCAGCCAGTCCTCGAGATGACGCCGGACCGGAGCGAGCAGCTCGGCGTTGGCACCGATGCTGCCGCCGAGTACGACGAGCGGGAGATCGAGCGTCGCAGCGAGGGGGAGGACGTGGAGGGCGATGCGGCGCGCTGTCTCCTCGACAACGGCGGCTGCCACCGCGTCGCCGGCGCGGGATGCCGCGAAGAGGTCTCGCACCTCGTAAGGAAGCTCGAGGAGCGTTTCCTTACCCGCAGCCAGTTCCGTCGCCTGCTTGGAGATCGCCGCGGCACAGGGATCGACGTCGTCCGAGCGGCCGTTGCGGACGGCGTCCAGCTCGCCCGCGTTCCCGTTGTGACCGCGGTGGAGCTTCCAGTCGAGCACGACGGCGGCGCCGAGGCCGGCGCCGACGAGAAGGAAGCCGAAATCGGCGACGTCCTGGGCAACGCCATGCCGCTGCTCGGCGATGGCGGCGAGGTTGACGTCGTTCTCGAGCGTGACCGGCACGCGCAGGGCCCGCTCCAGCTGCTGCCGCAGGTCGGCGGCTCCGAGCCCCGGAAGGTCGGCAGAGGAGACGCTCTCGTCCGCGGGCGAGACGACGGCCGGAAGGGCCACGACGGCGTTCTCGAGGAGGTCCGCGGGCAGCTTGCTCGTGCGCAGGAGCGAACGACAAGTACTCGCGAGCGTGTCGATGCGCTCCTCGACCGAGCCCCGGCTGCGCAGCTCTTCCCTCGCGCGCACCTCGCCGGCGAGATCGCAGAGGGCGGTGCGGACGGCGCGCGCCCCGAAGTCGACGGCGAGGACGACTGCGGCTTCCCGATCGGCCTCGTAGTAGACGGCGCCGTAATGCGGCCTCCCGGGGTCGCGCGCGCTCTCCCGCACGAGTCCGTCCTCGAGCAACGAGCGCAGCACGAGCGACACGGTCGGCCTCGAGATGCCGGTCTGGCGTGCGACCTCGGCGCGTGAGACAGGGCCAGAGGTGCGGACCGCCTCGAGCACGGTGCGCTCGTTCAACGCCCGCAGCAGCGCGGGCACGGCCTTGGTCTCGGTCACCTCGTAAGTAAGATTAACGAGAATGAAGGTTGCGGTGGTCGGCGGGGGCTCCACCTACACGCCGGAGCTCGTCTCCGGGCTGACGCGCCTCGACGTGGACGAGTTCCTGCTCGAGGACGTGGATCCCGACCGGCGCGAGGTCGTCGGGGGCATGGCGCGACGAATGCTCGCGCGTCAGGGATTCGAGGGCCGGCTCGAGGTGACCGGCGACCTCGACACAGCCGTGGAGGGTGCCGACTACGTGCTGATCCAGATCCGCGTCGGCGGTCAGGAGGCGCGACTGCGCGACGAGACGGCGCCTCTCGCTTGCGGTTGCATCGGGCAGGAGACGACCGGGGCTGGCGGCTTCGCGAAGGCGATGCGGACCGTGCCGGTCGTCCTCGAGATCGCAGAGAGAGTTCGGGCGCTCGCCGCGCCGGATGCGTGGATCGTCGACTTCACGAACCCCGTCGGCATCGTCACGCGGGCGTTGCTCGACGGGGGCCACCGCGCCCTGGGCCTCTGCAACGTCGCCATCGGCTTCCAACGCCGTTTCGCCGGCTGGCTTGGAGTCGAGCCCACACGCGTCGTCGTCGACCAGGTCGGCCGCAACCACCTGACGTGGGTGCGACGTGTCCTGCTCGACGGGGACGATGTGCTGCCGCACCTCCTCGCCGAGCACGGAGACGAGCTGGCCGAGGACGTCGAGCTACCGAGGCGGTTGCTGGAGGAGCTCGGTGCCGTGCCGTCCTACTACCTCCGCTACTTCTACGCGCACG
>VAXA01000260.1 GCA_005883365.1 Actinomycetota bacterium | reverse complement strand
AGTCGGCGACGGAGAGGACGCCGGCCCAGGAGTCGAAGAGCTGGATCGCATCGGCGCCAGCCGCCGCCGTCGCAGCGACGTAGCGCGCGAACTGCTCCGTCAGCCGCTCCAGCAGCGCATGCCAGGTCGCCGGCTCGCGGTACATGAGCGCCTTCGTGCGGACGAAGTCACGGCTCGGCCGGCCCTCGACGAGCTCCACGTCGACCCCCATGCCGAGAACCGGCGACATGATGTCCGCGAAGAGGACGGCGGCGTCGACGCCGTGCCGCCGCACCGGCTGCAACGTCACCTCGGCGCAGAGCTCCGGCGTTCCCGCGATCTCGAAGAAGCCGTGCCGCTCGCGCAGCTCGCGGTACTCGGGCAGGGAACGGCCTGCCTGCCGCATGAACCAGACCGGAGTGCGCTCGGCGGGCTCGCGCCGCAACGTGCGAACGAGGAGAGGCTCGGCGCCCAGGCTCTGCTCGTTCAGACCGTGATCGGCTCTCGGCCCTGCTCGCGCAGCAGGCGGGAGAGCCCTTCTTCGAGCGTGACCTCGGGCTCCCAGCCGAGCAACTGCTGGGCGCGCGTGATGTCCGGCTTGCGCTGCATTGGGTCGTCGATCCGGAGCGCTTCGAAAACGATCTCGCTCGACGCGCCGGTGATCCGCTTCACGATCTCCGCGAGATCGAGCAGCGTCCGCTCGTCGGGGTTGCCGAGGTTGACCGGCAGATGCTCGCCGCTCTCGGCGAGCAGGACGATGCCCCGGATCAGGTCGTCGACGTAGCAGAAGCTCCGCGTCTGCGACCCGTCACCGAAGACTGTGATCGGCTCCTCGGCGAGGGCCTGCCGGACGAAGTTCGAGACCGCGCGGCCATCGTTCGGCCGCATCCGCGGGCCGTACGTGTTGAAGATCCGGACGATCGCCGTGTCGACGCCCTGCTGGCCGTGGTAGGCCATAGCCAGCGCCTCGGCGTAGCGCTTCGCCTCGTCGTACACGCCGCGCGGGCCGATCGGGTTGACGTGTCCCCAGTACGTCTCGGGCTGCGGGTGCACCTGCGGGTCGCCGTAGACCTCGCTCGTCGATGCCAGGAGGAAGCGGGCGCGCTTGAACTTCGAAAGGCCGAGCGAGTTGTGCGTCCCGTAGGAGCCGACCTTGAGCGAGTGGAGCGGCATCCGCAGGTAGTCCTCCGGGCTGGCGAGGGCGGCGAAGTGGAACACGAAGTCGATGGGCTCGTCGACGTGGATCGGCTCCGCGACGTCGTGATCGAGGAAGGTGAACGCGTCGTCGCGGATGTGCTCGATATTCGCGAGCGAGCCGCTGACGAGGTTGTCGACGCAGATGACGCGGTGGCCCCGCTCGAGCAGGTACTCGCAGAGATGCGAGCCGAGGAAGCCGGCGCCGCCGGTCACCAACGAGGTCGGCACGGGCCGATAGTACCGGGCGAAGAGCTGCGCTCTTCGCCCGGTGGGTCAAGGAACTCGGGCCGACGCGAGGTTCAAGCCGCGCTTCCGTCGCGAAGGCTCGAAAGCGCTTCAACTACAACCAGGCAAAGGCCGGAGGCTAAGACATCCGCGCAGCGGGGGCTTAACCGCAGGCCGGACTGCGCTCGCGCCGGCCTACGCCGCGCGCGAGCGCACCAGGCAGCCAAATCGTCCAAAGCATCGAGAGCCAAAAACTGCACGGAGCCGCCGGGAGACCGCGCTCTCCCGGCGGCGGAGTTCCTTATCCCAGCGAGCGAGACCGCAGGTCTCGCGAGCTATCGAAGGTCTTTGTTCGACTCCATGTCGAACCACATGGCGAAGAGCGTGAACTGGAGGCCCGAGATGACGAGCAGCGCGACGAGGACAACGGTCGCGATGGGAATCGAGTGGCCCGCGATCCGGAAGCCGACGACGACGAGCCCGAGCCCCACGCCGGCGACGGTCGCGATGAACCCCATCACGTAGAAGAACACGAGCGGGTGGAAGTCGCGCTTCACGTACTTCTCCCAGAGCCGCCAGAAGAAGCCGCGCACCAGTAGCCACGCGATCCGCGGCACGACGTGGCGGTAGCGCATGTTCGAGCGCTCTCCGACCCCGTAAATCGGACGCGACGGAAAGTCGCGCACTCGCGCGTTCCAGACGTTGAGGTGGACGAGCATGTCGTTCGGGAAGCCGTAGCTCGTGTACACGCGATCGAGGTCGAGCTGCTCGAGCATCTCCCGCGAGACGACGGTGTAGCCCGACTGCGAGTCGGCAACATGCCAGTAGCCGGACGCGATCTTCGTCAGCAGCGACAGGATGGCGTTGCCGAAGAAGCGCGTCTTCGGGATCAGCTGCCAGGCCTGGCCGCTCGCGAGACGGTTCGCCTTCGCGTAGTCGAGCTCGCCGCGCGCCACCGGCTCGACGAGCGTCGGCAGGTCGTCGGGATCCATCTGGTTGTCGCCGTTCATCACCACGACGACGTCGAGTCCCTCCGCGAGAGCGCGACGGTAGCCCGTGAGGGTCGCGGCGCCGACGCCGCTCCGCCGCTCGTGGGTGAGCACCTCCACGCGGGGATCCCCGGCTTCCTGCGCCCGCTTGGTCGTGGCGTCGGAGGAGCCGTCGTTCACGACGATGATCCGGTCGACGAGCGGTGGTATGCCGCCGATCGTCGCAGCGATGAGCGCCTCCTCGTCGTACGCGGGCACGACGACCCCGACGCGCTTCCCCTCGAACACGCGGAGAGGCTAACTACTCGCCGTTGCGAGGCGTGAGCCGCGGCACGACGCTGTCCCACAGGAGGGCCGCGAGCGCCCCCAGGATGAGGCCGATCAGCGCGGCGATGACCACGGTGTTCCTGCGGCTGCGCGCCGTGGTCTTCTGCGCCGCGGCCCCGACGAGGACCCGCGGCCTCTCGACCTGCTCCGCCTGCAGCTTGAGCTGCGTCGCCGCGATCTTGTCCTGCTGGTCGGTGCGGAGCGTGGTCTCGAGGATCAGCTTGTCCGTGCTGGAGGTTGTCGTCCCCGCGATCGCCGCTTCGATTGTCTTGATGTCTGTCTTGTCGAAAGCGATCTGCTTACGCAGCTGCTCGATCTTCTTGACCGCGTAGGTGCCGAGCCGCTTGCCGGCGGCATTCGCCAGCCCGTTCGCCGCGCACTGCGCGACCTTGGCCCTCTTCGCCTGAACCGTGAGCTGGACGAGCGGGGTCTGCCCGTTCTTCGTCAGGGCGCCGGTGACCGTCTTCGTCGAGATCCCCTTGCGGAAGTCCGACACCTTGGCCTTGCAGTGGGCAGCCACGCCGAGCTCGACCTGCTGGGTGTGGATGACCGTGCCGATC
>VAXA01000012.1 GCA_005883365.1 Actinomycetota bacterium | reverse complement strand
ATCGATGTTGCCGAGGCAGCCCTCCCGAGGTGTCCACGCAGCCCGAGCAGGTCCTCGGTAGTGCGCAACAGCGAGTAGTGCGAGAGGAGGACGGCGGAGCGCGTCCCCCGCCGCACGGAGGGGCTCACGACGATGGTGGCGAGATGGTCGCAGTCGAGCGCCGGGCAGAGGGTGTTCTCGAACGTCGCGTCCTCGTCCCACGTGACGAAGACCGCGGTCTTCCCTGAGGCATATGCCTTCGAGGCGAAGATCTTTGTCATCCAGGCCCGGAGGAAGGAGTCGCTGAGCGGCGGGTCTACGTCCCCGCAGGGCCGTGAGCAACCGGGCTTTGTCGTGCCGCCGTCATCGTTCGGGCCCACGATCGCAAACGCCGGCAGCGTGTTCGTCGCCAGCGCGTGCGCGAGCGGCCCCTTCTGCACCGTGCCGAGCGGCACGTCCCAACGGGCGCAGTTGCGTCGGATGCCGGCGTAGTAGATGACCGGCTCGTGGTGGGCGGTGTAGACCGGGTTGTGACTGGGGGAATCCAGCAGGTAGCAATCGCGCGGCATGCTCTCCGAGTAACTTCGCCACTGCAGGTGGGCCGCCCTGGCCTGGGAGAAGATGCTCTGCACGTGGAGCGGTGCGGAGGAGTCGCCGGTCACCCCCCAAGTCCCGCCCGAGGTCATCGCGATGTAGTTCGGGAGCGAGGGGTCTCCGACACCGTAGTAGCGCGTGGCGAGCCCGCAAGACGCCGCGAGGCGATTTGTGTAGGGAAGGGTGCGGTTGCCCACGACCTGGTCGTAGCCCTGGTTCTCGAAGACGATCCAGATCACGTGCGCGTAGCGAGGCGGCGGCTCGGCGCCGCGGCAAGGCCGCGCGGCTGTGGAGTTGCGTGATACCGCGCTCGTGCCGGCGCCGACCCACCACAGGGCGAGCCCTAGCGACCCTAGTGCCACGAGCACCGCGATCAGACGGACGAGCCGCACCTGCTGCGAGAGGATCGCAGACCGGGCGTCGTCCGGCCGCGGGCTAACCCCCTTTTGGTTATTGCCGTGAGGCCGGATAGCTGCCACGCTCGGTCGAGCGTCCCAGCGTCGCCCGCGCTTCATGTCCCCCGCGAACCGGCCGCCCACATCCTGGCCTGTCACCCGTCACTGCCACGGGGGTGTCGAGTGCGGCGTCTACTTTTCCTGCTGTGTCTGCAGCGCGGTGGCCGTGCTCCGCGCGGGCGTCGGCCGCTGGATCCAGTGCACCGCCTGCGGCTTCGTGGAGCGCCCGCCCTGCGCCACGCATGCCCATGCGACGGGCCGGGTCAGAAGTGGAACGCAGCGCGCATCGACGGTGCCGAGGCGGCCGCCCCCAGGAACGCGTGCAGGCCGAGGAGCTCCTCGGTGGTGCGGAGGAGCGCGTAGTGGTCGAATTGTTTCGTGGCGACAGTGCCGGGGCGGATGGAGGGCGCGATGACGAGCGTCGGGATCCTCTGCGTGGCCGGGTCGCCGTGGCTGCTCTCGTCCCAGGTGACGATGACCGCGGTCGTGCCGCTCCGGTACTGACGCGTCGCGAACACCGCGTTCAGGAAGGGGCCGAGCCAGGCGTCGCCCACCCGCACCTGGTCCTGGGTCGTGCTCGCGCATGACGACGAATGCATGTCATGGCACCCATTTGGCGTGACGAACGTGAATCTCGCGGAGATGTCCGGCCTCGCACGGAGCGATATGTCGCGGGCCGCGCAGAGCGTGTGGAGCCCGACGTAGTACAACGGCGGATTGTGCCGCACTGCATAGTCTCCGCTGTCAGAGGTGCTGCAGGGGGCGGGCATCGACTCCTCGAGCGCCCTCCAGTCGCCGACCTGCTGGAAGAGGTTGTTCACCGAGAGCTGGTGAGAGCTCGGCCCGGCGTCATCGGTCACGCCCTGCGTCCCGCCCGAGGTCATCGCGATGTAGTTGGGCAGGCTCGGATGCGCCTCGCCGGAGAACGCGGCGGCCACGCCGCAGAGGCCTGCGAGCCGCTTGATGTTCGGCGCGGGGGCGGATGATCCCATCACGTCGTGCCAGGATTTGTTCTCCATGACGATCCAGACGACGTGGCTGTAGACCGTCGGGGGTGCCGGCACCACGCCGCATGGCTTCGCCGCCGTCGGGGCGACGCCGACGATGAGCCGGCCCCGCAGGAGCGGGAGCGCGTGGCGCGAGCACGTGTACGCGTAGCGGCCGATGCGAGGGAACCGCACGCGGAGCACGGCCGCTGTGCCCGGGCGCGGACTCGAGTGGTGGCCTGCGATCGTGAAGGTGTGAACGTACCGCCCGCGATTGACGACGCGAATGCGGAGCGAGCGCGAGAGGACCGTCGGCGGCACGATGCAGCCACGGTCGGTCAGCCGTACGGTCACCGCGAGCCGTGACCCCGCGACCGCGGCTGGGCCCGAAGCCGGTGCGGCGGCGAGGGCTGCGAGGGCGAGTACGGCGATGCCGGCGGCCGCCAGGACCGCGCCTCGGGACGCGGGCCGCCGTTGCGAAGTCGGAGCGAAACGGTTGTGCGACGGTCTCAGCATCGTTACATTCTTTCCCCAAGGCTTTCCCCAGAGAAGGTAGGGCAGTTTTGCGGCAACCTACCCGCGCACTCATTCTCGACCAACAACCTGTCTGGCTCGATGCGCTTGAGCGTGTCCTCGGGCAGCTCGACATCGAGGTGGCGGCGAAGCTGGAGGACCCGGCCGCGGCGCTGGACGTCCTCGTGCGCGAACGCATGTCTCTGTTCATGCTCGCTCTGGAGCACGCGGACGGCTCCGAGGAGGCGGAATACGTGCGCGCCGCGCGTGCCGCCTCGAAGGACACGGTCGTTCTCGTCTGCTCCAGCCGCCGCGACCCCATCCGTATCAGTCGGGTACTCGAGGCGGGCGCTGCCGCCTACATCCTGAAGACATTGTCGGAGGAGGACGTACGCTGCGCGATCCGACAGGCGTTCGAGAGGACGATCTACCTCTTCACCCCGCCCCGCCGCCGCCCTACCGAGCCGCGTCCAGAGCAGACGCTGACGGAGCGTGAGCTCGAGATCCTGGACCTCGTCGCCGCAGGCCGCTCGAACTCCGAAGTGGCCCGGATGCTCTGGGTCAGCGAGGCCACGGTCAAGCTCCACCTCTCCCACATCTACGGGAAGCTCGGCGTGGCCAATCGCACCGCCGCGGCAGCCTGGGCGCACGCTCACGGGGTCGCCACCGCGTCGGCCGACCTGTTACCGGCGCTGCGGGCGCCGCGCGTCGTCGGCGCGCCCTCCTGAGCGACGGAGGGCTGGGCAAGGAGCGGATCGCTCAACGTGAGCGTGGACCGCGCGGCGGGGTCCCAGTGGCAGAGGCGGGCGACAACGCCGTCGGCCCGGCCCTCCACCTCGACGAAGCCGTAGCTGCCGTCCGCCCACGCGCCACCGTTGAACCAGAGCAACCGCGCGCTGTTCGCGTCGAGCGCGCGGTGCGCAACGCGGTGCGTGTGGCCGAAGACGTACACCGGCGCCGGCTGCGCCTCTTGCGCGAGAATCTGGTGGACGGCGAGGGCAGCCTGCTGCTGCCGCGACTCGACGTGGCCGGCGCGCCCGAGCGCGGCGGCACACGCGTTCCGCAGTAGCGCGACCCACGAGTCCTCGGCGAGCCCCCGGAGGCCGGCGAGCGCATCGGGGCTCAGCCCCGCCTCCGGCGCGAAGGTGTGAAGCGAGGCGACGGTCGCCGCGCCTGTCCTTCCCCGACGGGCCAGCGCGCGGAGCATGGCCGGCACCACGCGCGGCAGCGCTCGCGCTCGTCCACGGTGCTCGGCCCGGCGGAAGAAGAGGTCGAGCACGGCGCCGGGCGGCAGGCGACGGCTCCAGCGTCCGAACGGGGACAGCGGATCCGCAACCGCGTTCAGAGCGTGGTACTGGCTGCCGTGCTCGGCGTAGAGGAGCCCGGGCACGAGCAGGAACCACGGCCGGACGCGGAACGTCGGCCGCAACAGCGAGGCGCTTGTGCCGGCGGCGTCCGCAACGAGGGCGCGCAGGCGCTCCTGCAGATCGGGGTCGGCGAGCTCGCTGTCGTGATTCCCCGGAATGAGATCGACCGCGATCCCATCCGCAGCGGCAGCACCAAGGGCGGCGAGCGCCGACATGTGCTGCGCAGCGACGGCGTCGAGAGCAGCAAGCGGGTCACCCACGCCCGCGGGGGCGTGCAGGAGATCG
>VAXA01000061.1 GCA_005883365.1 Actinomycetota bacterium | reverse complement strand
CAACGTGGTCGTCGTCGCGCGCCGCAGCGAGGAGACGCCCGCGTTCGTCGCGCGCGACGTGGGTGCGATCGGGTGTGTGCAGGCCGACGCCCGCCTCGACCGCGTCCGGGCGTTCGTCAAGGTGCAGGACGGCTGCTCGTTCTCCTGCCGCTTCTGCGTCATCCCCCTGGTGCGCGGCTCCTCGCGCAGCCGGACGGCCGGAGCCGTGCTCGGCGAGATCCGCCGCCGCGTCGCTCAGGGCCACCGCGAGGTCGTCCTCACCGGGATCAATCTCGGCTGCTACCGCGACCGCGCCGCCGGGTACCGCCTGCCCCGGCTCGTGCGCGAGGCGGGCGCGATACCGGGGCTCGAGCGGCTCCGCCTCTCCTCGATCGAGATCAACCACGTCGACGACGAGCTCGTGCGCGCGCTGCGCGAGACGCCCGCCGCGAGCCGGCACCTGCACGTACCGCTCCAGTCGGGCGACGACGCCGTCCTGCGCGCGATGGGCCGCCGCTACTCCACCGGCACGTATCTCCGCCGGCTCGAGCCGCTACGTGAGGACTTCAACCTGACGAGCGACGTCATCGTCGGCTTCCCGTCCGAGGACGAGCGCGCGTTCGAGCACACGCTGCGCGTCGTGGGGGAGGCGGGGCTGACCAAGGTGCACGTCTTCCCCTATTCGCCGCGACCCGGCACGGGCACCGCAGCCGAGGACCCGGTACCGCCGCACGTGAAGAAGGAGCGGAGCGCTCGGCTGCGCGGGATCTCGCACGCGGCGTGCCTCGCCCACTGGCGCTCGAAGGTCGGCTGCGACGATGTCGTGCTCGTCGACCGTCCGGGCCGTGGCTACGGCGACGACTACTCGCCGTGGCTCGTGCCCCCGGAGTCGGCGCCGGTGGGAGAGCTCGTCAGGGTCCGCGGCGCGGCCGTCTCGGAGGAGGGGATCCTCGCTGCCTGACGACTGTCTCTTCTGCCGCCTCTACCGCGAGGGCGACCACGTCGCCGCGACCGACGGCTTCGTTGCGATCCGCGACATCCAGCCGCAGGCGCCCGTGCACCTGCTCGTCGTGCCGGAGCGCCACGTCGACTCCTTCCGCGAGATCGGCGAATTCCCGCCCGAGGAGGCGAAGCGGATGCTCGAGTTCGTCGCCGACCTGGCTGCACGCGAGGGGTTGACCGATTACCGTGTCGCCGTCAACGTCGGCCCCAGCGCCGGCCAGACGGTTTTCCATCTGCACTGGCACGTCAAAGGCGGCTGGACGTGAGCTTGATCGAGGAGATCGACGACGAGCTGAAGGATGCGATGCGCGCCCGCGACGCCGAGCGCCGCGACGCGCTGCGGCTGATCCTCAACGCCCTCAAGGGCTCGCAGAAGGAGCTGCAGCGGCCCCTGAGCGAGGAGGAGGAGCTGCAGGTGCTACAGCGTGAGCGGAAGCGGCGGATCGAAGCCGCCGAGGCGTTCCGCTCCGGCGGGCGGGAGGAGCAGGCCGCAGCCGAGGAGCGCGAGCTGGCGATCCTCGAGGAGTTCATGCCGGAGCCGCTCTCAGAGGACGAGATCGACGAGATCGTCGACGACGTCATCGCCGAGGTGGGGGCGACGAGCATGGCCGACCTCGGGCGGGTGATGGCCGACGTCATGCCGCAGATCGCCGGCCGCGCGGACGGCTCGCAGGTCAGCCAGATCGTCCGCGAGAAACTCGCGTAGCTGAAACAACTCCGGTTGTTTCGTCATATATGGCTAGGTGGCAGGCGCTCGTGATCGGGAGGCCCGCTTTCGCCGCTTGTGCGAGGCGCACACGGCAGCGGTCCTCGCCTATGCGCTGAGGCGCACGTCGCGGGATGACGCCGCCGACGTGGTCGCCGAAACCTTCCTCGTTGCGTGGCGCCGACTCGACGAGGTCGAGGAGCGGAGCGCGCTCCCCTGGCTGTACGCGGTTGCGCGTAGGGTGCTGCTGAGCCAGCAGCGCTCGACGCGCCGGCAGCAGGCGATTGCGGAGCGCTTGGCCGCCGCCGAGCCGTCCGGGTTGCTCGAGACCGTTGGATCGTCAGTTGGGTCGCGGTGCCTTCTCGACGCGCTCGCCGGGCTCTCGGAGACGGAGCGCGAGGTGCTGCTGCTCTCGGCCTGGGAAGAGCTCTCGAGCACCGAAGCGGCCGGTGTGCTCGGCTGCTCGGCCACCGCCTATCGAATCCGCCTCCACCGGGCCCGCCGGCGGCTACGCGAGCGCCTCGCCCAAGCCGACCCCGGCGAGCCCGCGCGGTTGGCGGCCCCTGCTGCTCGAACCGAGGAGAGTCCCTCATGCTGAACGCACCGGAACTGATCGAGCTTCGCCGGGCCAACCCGATCTCGCTCGCCGATGCTCGCCGCCTCGCTGACGAGCTCGACCTGCACTCGCGTGTCCTCGGGCTCCCTGCGGAGCCGCTCACGTCAGGTCCTGGTTGCGGCGCTCGCCGGCGCGCTCTCGTCACTGTCCTTGCGGCCGCTGCGCTGGTCGCGGCGATCGTGGCCGCGACCCCGGCCTGGGCGCTGGTTCGTCAGGTCTTGCCCTTCTGGAATCAGCCGACGGCGCCGCAGTCGGTGCAGGTCCAGTTCTCGTCGCTGAACCTCGGCGCTCCCCCGGGCATGAACCCACGCGCCGTCAGCGGCGAGACGCGCGAGGTCGGCGAGTTCAGCTTCGGCGGATCGACCCGCACCCTCTGGGTCGCACCGGCGAAGAACGGTGGCTTCTGCTCACTCTGGCTCCCCGGCGGCGGTGGAGGCTGCAGCACCTCGGGCCGGCCGCTCAGCACGGGGGCGCTGCTACGCCTGGGCGTACCGGAGTGGATCAACGGCGACGCGATCACGCCAACAGTCAGCGACGTCGTGATCCGCTTCAGCGACGGCAGCGCGGTCCACCCGCGGATCGTCTGGGTGTCCGCTCCGATCGACACAGGCTTCTTCGCGTACGACGTCCCGGCCGGCGAGCAGACGGCCCAACGCCACGTCACGGCTGTCGACGCGTACGACCGGCAAGGCGCGCTCGTGAAGCATCAGACCTTCAGGTAAGCCCGCGCCCCGCCGCTTCTCCGATGGGTCGCTTCGTCCTTCGTCGCCTCTTCTGGGCGGTCTTCCTCTTCATCGTCGCCACGCTCGTCACGTTCCTCATCTTCTTCGTCATCCCGAGCAACCGCGCCGGGCACAAGGCCACCTACGCCGCCCCGCCCGGCTTCGTCAAACACCTCCACCACGTCCTGCACCTCGACCTGCCGCTCTATCAGCAGTACTGGCTCTTCCTCTGGAACATCGTCCGGTACCTCTCACTTGGCTACTCCTTCAACGAAGGGGCCTCCGTGCGCTGGATCCTCGGTCAGGACACGCCGATCACGGGGTCGCTGGTGCTCGGAGGAGCCGCCCTGTGGCTGCTCGTCTCGATCCCGCTGGGAGTCGCGTCGGCGCTGCGGCCGCGCTCGCTCGTCGATTCCTCGCCTACGTCGTCGGCTTCAGGCTCGGCTGGACGCCGATCGCGGGCTACTGCAACTTCTTCCCCAGCCACCAGGCCGGCGTCTGCTCCGGGCCCGGCGCATGGGCGTACCACCTGATCCTGCCCTGGCTGACCTTCATGTTCATCTTCGCGGCGCTCTACGTCCGGCTCGTCCGGGCGAACGTGCTCGCGACGATGTCCGAGGACTACGTCCGCACGGCGCGAGCGAAAGGGGCTTCCACGGGGCGGCTTCTCGTCCACCACGTGCTGCGGAACAGCCTGCTGCCGGTGGTGACGATCCTCGGCATGGATCTCGGCCTGGCCATCGGCAGCGCGATCTTCACCGAGAGCGTCTTCAACCTCCCGGGCCTCGGCCAGGAGCTCGTGACTGCGGCGCTCAACGACGACCGGCCGCTCGTCGTCGGGATCGTCGTGTTGACGACCGCCGCGGTGATCGCCTTCAACCTGATGATCGACCTTGCCTATGCGTGGCTCGACCCACGGATCCGGCTGGAGGCTTGAGCGCTAGGGCACGCGCCGGGCGCCGTCGAAGCCGCCGAAGCTCCCGAGGCTGTCGATGCGCACGACCGAGCCGGTGTGCGGTGCGTCGACGAACTGGCCGCCGCCGATGTAGATCCCGACGTGACCCAGGCCGTTGAAGAAGACGAGGTCGCCGGGCTGCATCTCCGACGAGGAGATCGGGATCGTCGAGCTCCACTGCGCGACGGTGTAGTGCGGCAGCGAGATCCCGAGCTGGGCATACACGTACATCACGAGGCCGGAGCAATCGAAGCCGCTCGGGCTCGAGCCGCCCCAGACGTAAGGGACGCCGAGGTACTGGAGGGCGATCGAGGCGGCCTGGGGATGGCCGACGCCGGGATCCCCGACCGGCACGTTCACCGGCGGGGGCACGACTCCGCCGGTGGAGGAGGACGTCGGCTGCTGGGCTGCCTGG
>VAXA01000258.1 GCA_005883365.1 Actinomycetota bacterium | reverse complement strand
CCGGTCGGAACGCCGTCCTTCTGGATGAAGGCGAAGTTCGTCGGCTCTATGCAGTTTGTGTTGCAATGGCCGAAGTTCACGGTGCACTCGAGGTCGTTGATGTGCAGCGACGCGCACCAGTGCGAGTTGTCGCAGCTGATGTTGTCGAAGAACGGCGCCTCGCCCGGCGGATAGAACTGCACCTCGAGGAACGAGCTTCCTCCGCCCGGGTAACCGTGCCGCGGAGCGCCGGGGTAGCCCTGACGCGGCGCGTTGCTGTCGCTATTGGGTGTGCACGACGTCTGCGGATACGAGTACGGGTCGCACAGCGCCATCGAGAACCACGGCGCCACGGACAGCTCGAACCAGTGCGTGACGTCGCTGCCGGGCGTCGCGACGGTAGGAGCGGCGGCGGGATCCTGCCCTAGCGTCTCCGTCCACGTCACGTCGTTCCCGGATCCCGGCCGGTTCGACAGGAAGGTCAGGTCGGGCTCGTCGTGGCCGATGTAGTGGCCGTTGTCGTAGAAACGGCCGTCCCAGGTGTTCTGGTTGTAGACACCGTCGAAGCCTCGGATGTCCGTACAGGCTCCTGTGGGCTTTAGGGATTGCTGGATCGGGCTGAACCCGTTGCAATCCAGCGCGCCTCTCGCTGCGAGCTTGCCGCTCGACGTCGAGTTGGCGGCCGCGGATCCACTGAACGCGGCAGCCGCTACGACGGCGAGGACGAGGCTCACGAGTGCAGCGAAACCGCGCCGACGTGCATCTCGCCTCATCTCTTCCTCCAGCCTGTCGTCAAACTGGTTTCGGTGCCAGGCCGAGCCGGTCACGGACGGTCCGCGCCGGCGACACCCCCTTCTAAGCGCGCCGATCCTAAACGATCGATCGATCATCATGCGCCACGGCCCTGATGCCGTCGAGGTCCATCCGGCGGCGCCGCCGGTCCGCTTCAGCCGCCGCTGATGGCGGCGATCACGTCGAGCCGCGAGCGTTCGGCGACCGGCGTATCCAGCGCGGCGCGCTCGCCGTCGACGTACACGTGAATGTGGCTGCGCAGCGCCGGGCCCTCCGCGACGAGGCGGTCGCGGAGGCCCGGCCAGCGCTGCTCGAGCTCGTCGATGGCGCCGAGCACGTTTGCCGCCTCGACCTCGACGCGGCGCGACAGCCCCGGGAAGAGCGGGGTGAGCGTTCCGGGGAGCCGAAGGTCAGCCACGTCAGTCGAGCACCGCCACGTCGACGGAGGAGATCGAGGGAAGGTAGCTCGCGATCTCGCTCCACGTCTCTCCCTCGTCCGCGCTCGCGAACACCTGGCCCGTGCTCGTGCCGAAGTAGACGCCCGGGGCGTCCTGTGTGTCGATCACCATCGCCTGGCGCAGGACGCCGAGGTGTGCGTTCTCCTGCGGCAGCCCGTTGCGAAGGTCCGTCCAGCTCGAGCCGCCGTCGCGCGTGCGCCAGACCGCGGCCTTGCCGTCGTGCATCACGCGGCCATGCATCGGTTCGACCGGGATCACGTAGAACGTGTCGCGGTCGTGCGGATGCGCCGCGGCGGCGAAGCCGAAGTCGCTCGGCAGGCCCTCCGTGATCTCGCTCCACGACTGGCCGGCGTCGTCGGAGCGATGCATCCCGACGTGGTTCTGCTGGTACATGCGCTGCGGGTCGGCCGAGCGGACGAGCTTGTGCACGCAGAAGCCGACCTCTTCGTGCTCGGCCGGCCAGTCGCGGCGCAGCCCGCGGTTCCGCGGCGTCCACGACGTACCGCCGTCCTCGGTCTCGAACGCGCCGACGCCTTGCACGATCGCGAAGAACCGGTCGGAGTCGCCGGCCTCGGAGACGAAGCCCGAGATCCCGAGGTGCCCGGGCGGCTGGTTGGCGGGATCGTCCCAACCCTCGCTCCCCGGCTGGCCGGAGAGAGTCGACAGCAGCGACCAGGTCTCCCCGTTGTCGCGGCTCTCGAAGATTCCCGGCGCCTCGACGCCGACGAGCAGGCGGTCGCCGGCTCGTGCGAGCGTCGACACCTTCGAGACCTTGCGCCCGTCCTCGTCGCCGTAGGAGAGGCCCTCGCTCGACATCTCCCACGTCTCGCCGAGATCAGGGCTGCGCCAGACGGCGGAGCCGTGCCACTCGCTCGCAGCGGCCGCATAGATCGAGCCGGTGGCCGGGTCGTAGATGGCGTGGTAGACGGGCCACCCTTCGCAGAACGGGCCGCGGAGCGTCCACTTCCGGCGGTCGTCGCTCTCGAGCAGGAATGCGCCCTTGCGGGTTCCAACGGTCAACATTGTCTTCGGCATCGATGCTCTCCTCAGCGTTCGCGGGACTCTCGAGAGTGTCGCCGATCGGGCGACTCTGGGGAAGAGACTCCGCGGCCGTCCAAAACTCATCGTTCCGGGCCGCCGCGGTCTCGGTCACTCTTCAGCCGACGAGCGGCTCTCCAGTCTCCACCAGCGTCTTCAGTCCGCTGAGGACGAGCATCCAGCCTCCGGCGACGCTCTCGGCCGTCTTCGGCGCGCCCTCGAGCCGGTCATGGACGAGGGTGAGCAGGCAGTAGCCGCCGTCCTGGGGCTCGATCTCCCACGTGACCCGGCTCGTCTCCTCCTCGGCCAGCTCGGGGTCGTACAAGCCCTGCCATTCGTGGACAAGCCGCCGCGGCGCGTCCTCCTCGAGGATCGCGGAGTCGCCCCAGAGCTCTCCGTTTGGACCGTACGCCCGGCGCCTTCCGTCCGACATCTCGACCCTGGATGCGAAGAAGTACCTCGTCGTGAACTCGGACTTGGTGATCGCATCCCAGATCGCCTCCGGCGTCGCGCGAATGAACAGCCGGTAGACCTGTGTCGTCTGTGCCGTCATGGTCGTCATCCTGTCTCCTCCAGCGTCTTCTTGAGATCTACGAGCGCCGATACCGTGCGCTCCCTGTACTTGTCGATCCACCGGTCGTGGATCAGCCGGATCGGCACCGGGTTGAGGTGGTGGAGCTTCTCCCGGCCCTGCCGGCGGGTGACGACGAGCCCTGCCTCCTCGAGGACGCGCAGGTGCTTCATCACGCCGAAGCGGGTCATCTCGAGCTCCGACTCGAGCTCCGTGAGCGTGCGGCCGTCGCGCTCGAAGAGCCGGTCGAGCAGGTGCCGCCGGGTCGGATCGGCGAGCGCCTTGAAGACCTGGTCGTCGTCCACGCCCGCGATCTTACGTGACCAAAAGGTCACATGTCAAGCGACTGACTACAAGCCCTCCGCCGCCGCGATCAGCTCGTCGATGTCGGGAAGCTCGCCCGGCTCGTATGCCCAGGCGCCGCGGACGACCCCCTCCGCGTCGACGAGAAATGCGCTGCGCCGGGAGACGTCACGCATCCCGTTGTGCTCGAAGCCCACGCCGAAGCCGTGCGTTGCCTCGGCATTCCAGTCGGAGAGGAGCGGGAAGTCGAGGTCGAGCGCCTGCATCCACGCGACGTGCGTGTACGGCGAGTCGCGCGAGATCGCGAACGGCTGCACTCCCGTCTCCTGCAGCTCCGCTCTCCTGTCACGCA